>NZ_VZQO01000003.1:0-262590 GCF_014397665.1 Paraburkholderia sp. UCT2 | reverse complement strand
CATCGGGCGGCAAGCGTCGTCAGGGCAGCATCACTAAAAGCGGCAACAGTTATGCAAGAAAGCTGCTAGTTGAAGCTGCATGGAGCTATCGCCACCCTGCGCGTGTGAGCCCCGATATTCAGCGTCGCCACGAAGGTCTGCCTAAACCGATTGTAGATCGAGCATGGGACGCACAGGTGCGCTTGTGCCGACGCTATCGCAAACTCGTCGCGCGCGGCAAGCAGAAGAATATCGCCGTAGTCGCAGTTGCCCGTGAACTCAGCGGATTCATCTGGGACATCTGCCGGCTCTCCTTGTCGCTGGCCATACCGCGCGAGACACAGATGCCATGATGTACAGCAATGCCCTGCGTCTGCATCCACCGTAACCACACGTGCAGGAGTTTCCTGAAGGCGGCGTAGCCCGGCACACGAGTAACCCGCGACCAGGGTAGGCAACGGATCTCATCCGACTTGCGGTGGTAGGTAGCGGAAGGCTCATTGGGCGGACATCTGTAATGCGGTAGCCAATCCGCGGATATCAGCTTGATCCACCGTCGAGATTTACTGCTACGTCGCCCTCAGGAAATTCAAACATCGAAAACACAGAACCGATCATATTGACACGAGAAGTCATATCATCCTGGCGGCATGAAAAAACGCAGGCCCTACCCAACGGATGTATTGGATGAAGAGTGGTATTTCGCTGCTCCATATCTGACCTTGATGAGCAAAGACGCCCCGCAGCGCCGCTACGAATTGCGCGAGATTGAATCTCTGCGGCTGCCTCTCCTCGCCTTCTGACGATCATTCGAGGGTCGGCGACTTCGTGATTCGGACCGCGGGCGCCGGTACGAGATATCGCCCCCCCGGCACGGCGGCGGCGATATGCAACGCACCGGTTTCGATACGGTCTAGCAAGCCGCGCAGTTTCAGAGCACGCTTTTCGACGCCGTGCCACGACATCATTGCAAAGAGAAGTGTGAGGGCGAGGGAAATCGGAAAATGAACGTACCAGGTGAGGGCGGCCGGGGCAAGCATCGCGGCCACAGTTTGCTGTATCGGGAAACCGTAAAGAAAGATGCCGTATGAGTAGTCACCGCTTGCGACAAAGCGGTGGCGTCTTGGTTGCGTGAGTCCGAGAAAGACGGTCAGATAGGTGGCAGGCAGCGCCGCGAAGTAATCCGCGCCACGAACGGATAGGCAAATCACTGCGACGAGGCTAGATAGCACACAGAGCCATGAACTCCAGACGATCCGGTTGCGGAACTGGTACGCGCAAACGCCATAGAAGAAACAGAGAACGAGCATCGGTCCGTGTACGGTCGTATCAGCCGAACCGGAACGGTGCGCAAGCCCAACGAGTAAGACGTTCGCACCAATCGATGCGGCGAGTAAAAGATGCGGTCGTTGTGCCATGCCGGCATACGACGCAATAGTCAATGCGACGTAACAGGCTAGTTCGAACGGTAACGTCCACAATTGCTGATTGATCGCATCCGGCCAAGGATTGTTGGCGAACATACCTGGCAGCGCGAAATGGACGTCTCCGAGAATGTTCAGGAAGTACGCCCGGAACTCGGGATCAGTGAAATATTGATGAAGTGGAAGCGTGGTAAAGAACGGCCCGATCAGCAATGCGGCGATCAGCGTGTCGACCGCCAATGCGGGTAGCAACCGCAGTACCCGCAGCCCGCAGAAGGAAACGATCGTGCGGCAACGTTCGAAGCTGCCAGCAACCAGGAAACCGCTCAGAGCGAAGAACATTGGCAAAATTAGCGCGAGCGGTGCTCGTGCAGGCCCGGACCATACCGCTTGAGTGAACTTGTGACCATAACAGACGTTAATGGTGTGGCTCGCGACTACGAGGACGGCGAGCACGAGACGCATGTAGTCGAAACCCGATGGCCTGTTTTTCGCATCGGCAAGCCGCGATCCGAGTGTCGTTGCGAGTGGGGACATCACTCCGTCCTCCGTTGGGATGGGTCTTGTACAGCGGTGGCGGGTAGCCTGACGGTGAATGGCATCAGCAGATAATCAACCAGACCGTCAGGTTCATCAGTGTAGTCAAGACCGACCTCGGGCCATTCGCCTTTCTTCGGGAAGTGTGCGGTCCCAAACAATACGTCCCATAAGGTCACGACTGCAGCGAAATTTCGGTTGTAATGGCGCAACTCGACTGAATGATGAATTCGATGAAATCGATTGTCTGGGAACAGATAGGAAATCGGGCCAAAGCTGATGCGCGTATCGGCGTGCTCGAAGGTGCCCTGAATGAGTATCACCATGCCAATCAACGACCATAAGAATGGAGGATGGAAGTCGATCAGTAGTGCCATTGGAAGCGTGACAACGAGGGGACGGAGCAACTCCTCCGATACATGCATATTGCAGTTCCACACATTCATCTCGCGAATCGAATGGTGGACCTGGTGGAACCGCCATAAGAAACCGAACGTATGCTGCGCGCGATGGAACCAGTAGTACAGCAAATCACCAATCAGTATCGCCCCAGCGATAGAAAGGGCGATGCCGGTGGCGCGCCAGACTGGCCGCGGCGAATCCAATACGCCGTCAAGCGATATCGAGAAAAGCGGTCGGATATGCAGCGCGACGATCACAGAATGATAAAGTTCGAAGAAAAGCCCACCTATAAACAAATAACAAATGTGAAACAGAATGCCGCGCGCGCGTGATGCAAACGACACCTTGCCATACGGCAGCATTATCTCGACGGCGACGCAGAGAATAGAGGCAACAGCTACGCGCTCTCCCGCACGCAAGGTATGAGCAACATAAGTCAACACATCGAACGTTTGCATCTTTTTCCCCGATTCGAGATGTGGAGGTTCTTCGAATGCTGGGCTGCACAACGCTGCCATGACGATGAGGATAGTGGGACATAAATGCTCTCGGGGGCGCATCACACCGTCAGTTTCGGCCATCATGCAGTGGGTATTGCCTAAACGTCATACGAATTATGTTTTATGGCCGTACGCAAACGGCGGTTTCAAGGTCGAAGCGCAACGGCGGATTTAATGTTTAGAGCCTTGAGGTTGAGCTGCTGAAGCAAGTGTTGCGGCAAAGACCTCGAATGGCGAATGGAAGGCGCGTTTGATCGTTTCGTGACGGTCTACGCGGCGAAATATCCGAAGGCAACGGAAACGTTGAAGAAGGACCGGGAAAGCCTGCTGGCGTTTTACGACTTCCCGGCTGAGCACTGGCTGCATTTGCAAACCACGAATGCGATTGAGTCGACGTTCGCGACGGTGCGACACCGTACGACGCGCACGCGCAACTGTGTGTCGCGACCAACCTTCCTTGGTCTGGCATTCAAGCTGATCGAGGAAGCCGAGAAAACCTGGCGCCGCGTCAACGGGCCCGAAAAGATCAAGCTGTTGCTGGAAGGCATTGCCTTCAGGGATGGCGAACCGGTGAAAGACGATCAACCGGTTCAGCAGAAACTCGCCGCCTGAAGTCCCTGCTCATCAAGTTGCCTATACACCATGCATGGACGCCCCCGGCTTGCCAAGTTCTCGTTTGTAATGGATTGAAGGTAACGATTGCAGCCATGCATCCGGACTGCAATGGCGGCGTAGGCCGGCGGTTCCTGATGCGTTGCAATCATCGATCATCTAAAAAGGACGGGGACGCTATGGCGACTGGGGACGCTTCGACCGCAACGCAGTCCGTATGGGGCGATATACCTGTTAAACGAGTGTCAACCGTCTACGGGTTTTGCCTGGTCTCGTGCGTGTCGATTCCCGCAACGCGGGCGCGTCGTGACAGTATGTCCAACCCCTCCAGTTAAAGGCATACTCATCATGGCTACCGGAACCGTCAAATTCCACCGTGTTTTGCGCACGACGCCCGAGCGTATCTATCGCGCATTCCTCGAACCCGCCGCGATGGCGAAATGGCTACCGCCGTATGGCTTCACCTGCGACGTGCATCAGATGGATGCGCGCGTCGGCGGCACCTACACGATGTCGTTTCATAACTTCGGCTCGGGCAAGGGGCACTCGTTCGGCGGCGAGTACATCGAACTGGTGCCGTTCGAAAAGATCCGCTATTCGGACCATTTCGACGACCCGAATCTGCCCGGTCAGATGCACACGACCGTTTCGTTGCGGCAGGTGTCGTGCGGGACCGAACTGAACATCGTGCAGGAAGGCATCCCCGAGATGATTCCGGTCGAGATGTGTTACCTCGGCTGGCAGGAGTCGCTCGCGCAACTGGCGAAGCTGGTCGAGCCGGAGATTGCGGACTGACATTCAATAACAGCCGCTTGCTCCGCCATCGAGCAAGTGACCCGAGGGCACTTTATTCTCCCCGCCAAACGACCGTCCAGTGTTCAACCGCTTCGCGACGGATTGAATGCTATTCCGCGAGGTTTTCCAATTGGGCGCCGCCGAATCTCCGTTGCGGCGAGGCGTTCTCATCGTTGGCATTGTTTAAGCTTGAATTAAGCCACGCTACGTACTCTTCGGACCGAAGCATGAGACGACAACGGCCCGACGGGGCGCATTCTTTCCGTCGAGGTATGAGCGCGACAACTCGGGGCATTCCCAGACAGAAAGAGGTTGAGATGATGTACTTGATTACCGACCTGAAAATGGTCGAAAGCTACGGTCGAATCAAAGCTGACAGCGGCGATGATGCGCTGCATGAGTTTGCGGTCAGCGAGGGCTTCCTCGACCTGATGGAGTTCGCCTCCGCCCGGCCCGCGTTCGCCAACGACTTGCTCGCTGTTCAACTGCAATAAGGAGACTGACGTGGCCATGACTTTGGGGCGGGCCGGACCCGCAGTGACCCGCTCCGCGCATCCTGCACCAGGAAAAAGCGTTGGGTCGATGCATGAAGCAGCGCCATAGGACGTCGCAAATATTCGTCGCTTTTAAGCCAATGCTTTTCGACGGGCATCGACTGGCCGGACGTCGTGCGAAATCGCCCCAACTGACGAATGGACCCTTTCACTCAACCATGCGCGCAATGCGCTGACCTTTACGGCATCGCGCGCTGAATCTCCGCACCGGACTCGAGCTCGATACCCATCGAGCCGCTAAAAGATAAAACCGGTGTTCACGAACTTCGAGTGATGATTCGTGACCATCGTATCGAGCAGCGTCTTGTTCAGGTCGGTCTCCCTGGCCGCGACCATGGAGCGAATCGAGAACGCGCGCAACGCATCGGTGACCGATAGCGTACCTTCCGCAGAATCCTTGCGGCCGGCAAACGGAAAGACGTCTGGGCCTCGCTGGCACTGGCTGTTGAGATTGACGCGGCACACCTGATTGACGAGCGGGTCGACCAGCGAGCCAATTTGGGCAGCGTCGGTGCCGAAAATGCTGACCTGCTGACCGTGGTCCGAAGTGATGACATACTCGAGTGGTGTATCGATGTCATCGAACGGCACGACTGGGATGATTGGTCCGAACTGCTCCTCACGATAGAGCATCATCCCTTCCTTCACGGGGTACACCACGGCCGGATAGAAAAGAGTTTTGCAGAACACGCCACCACCTTCGTTCACGACCGCCGCGCCTTTCGCTTTCGCATCGTCAATTGCCTGAGTCATGTAGGCCGTGCGATGCATGCCCGGCAGCGGTGTAATGGACACACCCTGTTCCCACGGCATGCCGACCTTGAGATTTTTGAGCGCTGCGTTAAAGCGCTGAAGAAACGTATCGACGATCGAGCGGTGCACCATCAATATCTTGAGCGCTGTGCACCGTTGACCATTGAACGACAACGTACCGAGCAGACATTCCTTCACGGCGAGGTCTATGTCGGCGTCAGCCAACACAATCGCGGCGTTTTTGGCGTCAAGGCCGAGAACGGCGCGTAGCCGATGCGACTTTGGGTGCTGTTTTTTCAGGTGGTCTGCAACCTTGCTTGAGCCGATGAGGGCAAGCACGTCGATCTTTCCTGAGGCGAGCATGTGTGGCACCACCACCGCACCCGGTGCATAAATCGTGTTGACGACGCCTTTCGGGAAAGCAGAGCGGAAAGCCTCGAGCAGTGGAAAGAACAGCAGCGTGCCATATTGGGGCGGCTTGAACACGACGGTGTTGCCCATCAGCAATGCGGGAATGAGCGTCGCGAACGTTTCGTTCAGCGGATAGTTGTAAGGCCCCATGCACAGCACGACGCCCAGCGGGGTGCGGCGAATCTGGCCGATGGTGCCCTCGGCGATGACAAAGCGCGAGTTGCTATTGTCTAGCTCCTTGAGCGCCGAGATAGTGTCTTGCATATAGCTGATGGTGCGGTCGAACTCCTTCTGCGAATCGGCAAGGCTCTTGCCGATTTCCCACATGATCAGATTCACGATCTCATGGCGCCTGGCCGCCATGAGACGAATGAAGTCTTGCATGCAGCCGATGCGCTGCGCGACTGTCATCGTTGGCCATTCACCGCGGCCGTGATCGTAGGCTCGCACGGCCGCGTTCAGCGCGGCATCGCTCTCGACCTCGCCCATGACCGGATAACTGCCAATTACGACCTGTTCAGCGTCGCCGGAGGCTTGTCGCACGCAGACTGGCGACTGCACGTTCTTGCAGGCGCCATCCCATGCCTTCAGTTCTCCATCGACGAGCGAGACGCGCTGATGAATCGGCTCCGCGAGGCGGGCGGAATCGGGAATATCGTCGGTGACTGGAAACAACTGCCAGAGGTTCTCGAAGTCAATATTTGCCACGTTTCGCTCCTATGTTCGTGCAGTACGCGGTGGCCCGCCAGGTGTTGGGCATTGCTCGAACGCAATCAATGCGACCGTGCCTACCCGCTGGTGACGTAACGGTACCTGTCGGACCGATCATTGGGTCGTGCGCAAGCGACTGTGCCGGTGTTTGGTGGGCTGTACTTCGCGGCGGGCGCAAGACACAGAGAGAAGCATAGCTAATGGCAGAGAACAGAGTTGAAGACGAACCGTGTTCAACACCTGATGAACGGTGAAGTCGGTTCCGACAGTGATATCACGTGGCGCGGCGCGCCACCGCCGAGCTTGCGGGCGAGCTTAGTCAGCAGTTGCGGAAATGTCCTCGTAACCGGATTCGATTAGATTCGTCATCGTGGTCTGCAGTTCGACCAACGGCGTAGCGGTCACTGCGGTCGCTACCCCGTCGGATTTCGGAAGCAGTCCGGCGAATGCCGCCATTCCCGTCCCGCATGCTGTTAGGAGTATGGTGGCAGCAAGTACGGCTGCACTGCCGCGCAGCGCTTGCTTGGGAGCGAAGTCCGCAAAACATCGCATCATGGCTATCTCCGGTTGACGCAGTTGCTGGACGCAAAGACCGTGCCGACGAAGGGGCTGTCAGGCAAGCGTACCGCTAACCGGCTGCGTAGGCGTTGAATGCTCGCGTGACAGTGGCGACATGGACTCGGTGGTGGGACTCACCCTACACTTTGACCGGACAGCGACGGTCCGAAACCAACATTTCGCTGCGGAGAATTGCGCCCGCATGTTCCTGAACATTGCCCGGCAAGCGTTCAGGGATTGTCCTGTGCCGCTCGCTTGACCAACCGTAAGTGCGAGGCAGCGAGGAACTCGGCGATCGTTCACTTGTTGCGAAGTCCACGTGACACTTCTGCGGCCTGCGCACCGATATACTGTTTCCTCCTACCGAACAGCTGTACTAACATCGAGTAACGGTTCGAGCATTGACGACCGGGCGGGGCCGGGGAGGCGAGTGTGTTTTCCCCTTGGAGAGCCAGGATGAAAGAAAACTCATCTCGTGAAATCGTCGAACTGCTGACAAAAGTGGTCGGGCGCAGCGCCACGCATGTACCTAGGGGGCAGAGCCGCCGCAGTGCCTCAAAAGCGATTGACCGGCTTGAAGAGATCAAACGGAACGCCGCGTTTGCTCGCCAATACGAATCTGCACCGGAACCGCTACGCGAATTGGTAATGAGGCGGGCCGTAGAAGTCCACGACCTGGCAATTGCACGAGATTACGCGAGCGCCCTCAATGCCCTCAGTGCGGTTGTCGATTTCCTCTATCAACATCTTGTAGACGACTCCGGCTCAGCAACGCCGCCGAGCAAACTGGCAAGCATCGATTTGAATGCGGTTCACCGGGCTCTTCAATTCGGAGGTCTTCCGGGACAGTCGCAGCAGGACCCAGATGACGACAACCCACCGCCAGTGCGTCGCTGAACTTGCCAAGGGATAATCTCCGATGCTCTCGGGCCTATCGAAACTGCTGGACAAAGCATTTATCCTCGGCTTCTTTTTGCCGGCCCTGCTTGGCTTTACAGGCTTTCTCGCGGCAAACGCCGATATCCCGGCATTTTGCGATTTGCTACACAAGGCGACCTCGGACAGCGACAAGGTTGGAAGCCTGTTCTCTTTCCTCATCATCGTATGGGTCCTATCGCTGATCCTGTTGGTATTGAACAACTGGTTTTATCAGGTTCTCGAAGGATACAAATGGCCATTCAATCGCGAGGCATGGAAGCGCGATGAGCGAAATCGCCGCAATCGTCAGCTGGACCTCATAGAACGCCTCCGTACGGAACTCGCTACAGAGAACAGTACAATCGAGCGGCTTAAAGCCTCAAAGGAATCGTTGGAATACAGAAAGGCTGAATCGAATCGAGCCACCGTAAGGGCGAGGCTGTACCGCAACCAGGAGCGGAACGCCCGTGATTTCCCCCGGTATGAAAATCTCGTTCTTCCTACGGCCTTTGGGAACACGTTGCGTGCATTCGAGGGTTACTCGAGCGAAGTCTATAAGGTTGACAGCATATTCGTATGGCCGCGTCTTCTTGCAGTCATCCCAAAGGACTATCAGGCAATCATTGCGGATGCGAGAGCTCCAGTTGACTTTCTGGTCGGACTCGTTGTTCTGGGTACCTTTACGTCCATCTTTACCTTGGTGCGAGCGATTGACATCTGGCTTGCGGACGGACTGTCCGGTAATTACCTGTTGGCGGATCTTTTTCAGAACGCTGCGATTGCGGCCGCCATTGCGGCAATTGCGTATCGGCTTGCGATTCTTGAGGCAAGAAGCTGGGGCGACGTTGTCAAATCAGCGTTTGACCTTTATCTGCCGGCACTCGCTGAGAAGTTAGGTTTTGTTCTCCCGACGTCCCAGGCCGCACAGCGGGAGTTCTGGGCGGCATGGAGCACGCAGTTCCGCTTCCATGCACCGGCAAATACGGCGTGGTGGACACGTATCAAGCCGGTGACGCCAGCAGCAACGACGAAGGCGGATTGGGAGGCGACAGACTCGGCAGGCGAAACCGACGAGGTGCGCGGAGGTTGACTGTCGAACCCGCGATTCGTGTCGAGCAGAGCTTTTGCTTCCGGACTGACAGCGACAGCGACCAGAGGCAATTGCGCTGCGTCTTTTCCGGCCTGGAGTTAGGTGCATCATGACGCCACAGTTCGATACCGATTTACGGACCAGACTGGTCAGGGTATATGGTCACGTGCAGGGGGTAGGTTACCGGCAGGCTTGCATCAACGAGGCCACGGCTCGAGGCATCACGGGTTGGGTGCGCAACCGGATGGACGGTTCGGTCGAGGCCGTGTTGCAAGGACACGCCGAAGAACTCGAGCGAATCTGCGATTGGCTGGTCGACGGTGCGCATGCAGCTCTGGTGGACCGTCTGGAAGTCCAGGAACTATCGCCACCAGTAGCCAGGTTCGATGAATTCAAGCTCGCCGCGACGGTCTAGTTGAGTTGAGTCAACCCGCGCACCCTAAGGCTTGAGTGCGGAAGCCAGGACACAGCTCATCGGCAGCCGCAGGTCCCCGGTATCGCTACGATACGCCTCCGCGTCGTGTGCGACGGCCCGTTCAATCGACGCTAGCGCGGCAGGCGTCTGCGCGTGCAGCAACGCGGACATCCGCACGCCACCACGTAACAGGGCATGAAAAGGTGTATTGGGAGCACGAAGCACGAGCGTGAGGTCCAACTCCCGCACCTCCGGTTGGACGAACCCGGCATCGAGCAACAGGCGCCTCGATTCCTCCCAATCGCTGAATCGGAAGAAGGGTGGTCCCGGCGGGACGGGTACGTCGGTCGTCCCGTGCTCCTCGATCGCCTTCAACACCATGCCGAAGCCAACCGCCTTGTTCGGTGTCGCCCATACCGTGAAGGCGATTCTGCCGTTAGGTTGCAGTACACGAAACGCCTCCGCGAGTGCGCGCTCGGGGTGTGCAAAGTGCAACATTCCGAAGCTGATCCCCACTGCCGAGAAGCTTGTGTCGGGAAATGGCAAATCCTCCGCGTCGCCGACGCGGAACTCAAGTGCCGGAAAGACGCGTCTCGCCTTGTCGACCATCGCGACCGAGAAATCCACCCCGGCGACATCCGCGCCGCTGCGCGCGGCGGCGGCCGCGAGGTAGCCCGGGCCGCAGGCGACGTCGAGAAAACGGGCTCCCCGCCGAATGCGGAGGGTCTCGAGCATGGCCTGGTTCGACTGGGCGGTCAAATCACCAAAATACTCATGATAGGCCTGCGCGACCCGCTCCCAACCTTCGTGCTCGAAGGTACTGAAGTCGAGTTGTCCCATGCTTACCCCCACCGGTTTTACACGTTGGCAACCTTTAGCGCATGCCTATGTTCCTCGTAATCCGTATGTCTGGCTATCGGGGAAACAATCCAGGCCGGCGACAGAGAAAGCGAACGAATGTGTGGTGCGACGCACAACCAACGTCGTCTGAAGCCGCCAGACTTTCGCGCGCGTCGGCGCTGGCTGACGCACCCCCACGAACCAATACGCCTGCTTTCTCTCTGGCGCTTCGCATTTCAGCGCCAGGTCGCGAAACGCATCACTTGCGTTAGACTGGCTCGAGCAACCGGGAGGAGACCTGGATGATACGCAAGACGCTTAATGCCTCGCAGCTTCAGCAGGAGGTCAACCGGCGAATCCATCGACTGCAGGAAATCGTCGAGGATGGCGTGAAGATTCGCGTGCCGCGGCCGCAATTGCAGGAGTCTGACAAGACAGGCTGCAACTGGAATATGACCCACTTCGGTAACGCGATCGGCTTCGAGCGCGACATCGAGGGCGTACTCAAGGCCATGCGTGCGGAATACAACCTCAGTACCGAAGTGAAGGACACCAACAACCCGTTCGGGGACTAGCCGCGGAAGTTACAACCAGCGCGGGTCGCGCGTGAACGCCACCGTCAGCCAGCGGTCCGGGCCCGATTCGCCGATTGCGCGCGAGATCCTGTCGCGGATCTGATCGAGCTGGCGGACGCCGGCGTGCTCCATCGCCTCAGGCAACACGATATGCACCTCGACGAACAGGCCGCGGCCGGCGCGCGTCGCGTAGTGCGAGTGCTTGACGAAGCCGTAGTCGGCGGTCAGTTGTTGCATCAGGTCGCGCAGCCCGCGCTCCAGATCCGGCGGCGTGGTCAGCAACACTTCCTTGACCGCGCCGATCACGGTTCCGATCGGCATCGGGATCAGGACGAGCGTCAGCAGTGCGAGCACGCCGGGGTCGATGTACGGTGTCAGGTGGCCGTGCCCGATTCGTTCGAGCAGCCATGCAATCGAAAACGCCAGCAACAGCGCCGCGCTGACGCACGCCGACATCAGCCAGTTCTTGATGTCGAGCCCTATCAGTTCGGAGTCGATCGCGCGATTCACGCGCCGCTCGCGCAAGAACATGACGAAGGCGAACGTGGCAACCCACCACTGCGTAGAAGATATCCCAGCCGAACTCGAGCTCGTGGCCGCCATCGAGCAGGCCTTTGACCGCGTTGAGGAAAGCGTAAAAGCACAGCACCGACAGCAGACTGCCGTTGAACACGAGCACGAGCGGCTCGATGTGCTAGAAGCCGTGCTGGAAGCGTCGACTGCTCTCCTGCCGAAGCGGGCTCCATCGAGGAGCCCGCGTGCTTCATGAATAGAGGAGCCCGCTCAGGTCTGGTTGCCCCACAGATCGTCAATCGCGCGGATTGCTAGCAAGTATCCGTTTGCGCCAGCCCCGCAAATTACCGCGGTAGCCGCCACCGAAATCGTCGAGTGACGATATTCCTCCGAGCGTCGGTGGATGTTGGTGATATGCAATTCCACTACTGGTCGGCGGATGAGCTTGACTGCGTCGAGCACCGGAATCCGACCGAATGAAAAGCCGGCTGGATTGATGATCAGCGCGGCGTCCTGCAAGAACGCTTCCTGGATCCAGTCGATCAACTCGCTTTCGCTGTTCGTTTGTCGGAATACGCAGTCGAACTCGAGGGCGTCGGCCAGCGCGAGGCAGTTCTGTTCGATGTCCTTCAGCGTCGTGCTGCCATAAAGATGAGGCTCCCGCGCGCCCAGCATGTTCAGGTTGGAGCCATTGAGGATGTAGAGTTTGCGAGTCATGGTGTCAGTGTGTAGAAGAGCGTTCCAGGGCCGTGTCTCTGGTTTCCCGGGATATTGCGATCATCAGGAAGGAGATCAGGTTCAGCGAGCCGCAGACCGCTACGATGGCCCAAGGGGAACCGTTAAAGGCATTGAGCAGCGCCACGGCGACGATTGGCATCGGGCCGCCGGTGAGCAGGTTGGCTCCCGAGTACGACAGTGCGGACCCCGTGTAGCGCGCATCGGTCGGAAATGACTCGGCGAACCACACCGGCTGGATGCCGCTCTGGAACTGTGTGAAGCCGAGGAAGGCGCCCATCACGGCCATCGTCATGGCGATCGAGTTGTGGTTGAGAATCGGAAAGTAGATCAGGCAGCAGATCAGCGTGCAGAACGAGCCGATCATCAGCGCACGTTTGCGTCCGATCCGATCGCTCAGATAACCGCCCGCCAGCGCTCCCGCGATGGCACAGACATTCGCAACCATCAGCAGCATGAAACCGGTCTGCTTTGGTACGCCGAGGTGTTTCGTCAGATAGCTGAGCGAGAAAACCACGATCAGATAAAACAGTGCGGCCGGGCCACAGAAGAACAGCGTCAGGCGAAGCGCGGTGCGCCAGTGATATTTGAAAACGGTGCCTAGCGGATTGGCAGCGCGTGTGGGAGCGGCAGTCCTCTTGAGCGCCTCGAAGGCGGGTGTCTCGCTAACCTTCCTGCGGATGTAGATGCCCAGCAGCACCAGCACAAAGCTTGCGAGGAACGGGACTCGCCATCCCCAGGAGTCGAAGTCGTCCGATGAAAGCAACGCGGCCAGTGTAAAGAGCGAGAAGTTGGCGAGAATCTGGCTGAGTGGCGAGCAGATGCCAAGCAGGCCCGAATACCAACCGCGTCGGTTAGCAGACGCATGCTCGACCGCCATCAGTTGCGCGCCCGTCGACTCGCCGCCAAGCGCGAATCCCTGGATGATGCGCAGTGTCACCAGCAACGTCGGCGCGAGGATGCCAACCTGGTGGTAAGTGGGCAACAGCCCCATCAGGAACGATGAAGCTCCCATTACCGACACGGTGATAAGCATCAGTTTGCGGCGTCCCCAACGGTCCCCGAGCATCCCGCAGATCACCGCGCCTAGCGGGCGTGCGGCCAGCCCTGCCCAGAAACTAGCCAACGACGCGAGCAACGAGGCGGTCGGGTCCAGCGATGGGAAAAACAGCTTTGGAAAGATCGTGGCCGCGACCACACCATACAGCGCGAAGTCGAACCATTCGAGCGCCGTTCCGACGGTTGCGCCTGCCACCGCCCGACGCGCCATCAAGTGAGCCTGCGCGGACCGTTGTTCCGCGGCAAGGCCTGAATCAGCAAAAAATGACATGTTGTCTCCTGAATTCTTCATATGTCGAACCGTTCGTTTCTGGCGACGAACAAGTGCTATTGTTTGCGCTCAGAAAGCGAGGCGTTCCGCACCGGAACTGCATTGCACATAATGAAAATCACGCGAAATGTCGCTCAAAAACGGCCTGAGAATTCTTGATTTCCTGGCGACGCAAGCCGAAGGCGCGGGTCTTCTGGCGATTGCCGACGCTTTATCCCTGCCCCGCAGCACGTGCCACCGCGTGCTCGCCGAGCTCATCGAAGGCGGCTATGTCAGGCAACTGGTCGATCACAGCCGCTACATTCTGACAATGCGTATGACGTCGAACGGGCTGGAATTCCTGAGCCTGACGGGCATCGCGGATATCGCCCAGCCGATCATCGAACGCGTCGCTGCGCAGACAGGTGAACTGGCGCGGCTGTCGTTGGTGGACGGCGAAGCAATCATCTGGGTGGGGAAGGCGGACGGACAGCGCATCGGCTTTCGCTACGATCCTGACATGGGCCAGGCAGCACGACTTTCATGCACGTCGACCGGACACGCATGGCTGATGACAATGACTGACGAACAGGCGGCGGCACTGGTTTTGAAGCAGGGTTTTGGACAGCCCAATGAGTTTGGACCCAATGCGCCGACGACGCTCAAGGCGCTGCTGGGCTTCCTGCACGCTGCGCGCGTGCGTGGCTACGCGATGATCGACGAGGTGTTTGCCCCGCGCATGTCAGCGGTGGCGGTGCCCGTGGTGAGCGGCTCGCGTTGCGTCGGCGTCATCAGTTTGGCCGGTCCGCGGGTGCGGCTGACGACCGGGAAGATTCACGAGTACTCGATGCTGCTGCGCGAGGCGGCGAATGAACTGGCCCAGCTAAGCAATATGGCGGGATTCCCGAGTCGGCCGCCGCTCGGCAAGGGATGACGAGACACAAGTGTAAAGCCATCCGACCGGCGAACTTCGTCCGCTTCGCGCCGAACTGCGGTCTCCGATACGTAGGCGCAGATGACCGAACGTCTTCCTGTCGGATGCGCAACTAACGGTCGGGCACCATGCTGCCATCACACTCGGGCTTCGCCCCAAAACCCGCTGACAAAGGCGGCCACGACGACTTGCGGTCGCTGCCTTATGTGTGGTTGGCACCGGGATAGCACGCTTCCATCGAAGCGACTTCGCTTTCGTACAGCAAACACGTCGCTCATCTGCCGTGCCCGCTTTACTTCGTCACTGTGCAGATAGATCGACGTCGTCGATACAGACGCGTGCCGCAGATAGCCGAAGTCGAGCAGGAAGCGCAGCCGTTGCGCGGCCGGGGCTGACCAGCCAAACGACCACTCGAGTCCATCGGCGATCGTGCGCACGCACGCCCCGCGGCCCCGCGTCGGGCCAACGAGTTTTTCGACCTCAGAACGCAGTGATCTGTTGCCCGCCATGATTTTCCCTTCGATAGACGATGAATCGATGCGATGGAGATCGGTGCGTGTGTCCAATCGGCGCCGGAGGAATGTCGTCTCAGGAAATGCTGGTTTCAGCCGTCAGGACTTCCGGAATCGGAACCAGCATGCAGAACGGCATTTAAGGATTTTTGCCCCTCGGCGGGGGCTTTTCTAATTGGGTGCGCTGGAGGCCTTCATGCGACGCGTTCGTACCCAGCCCGCGATGCTCAAAGATCGAGAACCAGCTCCGCGGATTTCGCACGCGACACGCAAACCATGATCTGCGTTTCTTTCTCGTCGTCGCGCAGCACGAGGTCCCGGTGATCCGCCTCCCCTGAGCACAACGCTGTCTTGCACGAGCCGCAGGTGCCGCTTTCGCACGAACTCGGCACGCGCACGTTGGCGTCGCGCAGCACCTCGAGGATCGAGCGATTGGCGGGAATGTCGAACGAGGTGCCGCTGCGCGAAAGCCGCACGGTGAACGGCGTGCTTTCGCGCGCATCCGCATTGCTTGCACCGAAGCTCTCGAAGTGCACCGTGCCCGACGGCCAGTGGCCGGTCATGTCCCGCACCGTGTCCATCAGCGCTTGCGGGCCGCAGCAGTACACGTGTTGCGCCGACTTCGACCTCTCGAGCACAGGCCAGAAGTCGAATGCTTTCGACGCGTCGCCGTGATCGTGATGAATCTTCACGTCCGAACGCCATTCGTCGCTGGTCAGTTCATCGAAGAACGCCGTGCCTGCCTGATCGCGGGCGAGGTAATACAGCTTGAACGAGCGCAGGCCTTCTGCCCGCAACTGCCGTGCCATCGACAACATCGGCGTGATACCGATGCCGCCCGCGACGAGAACGAATGACTTTGCGCGCTCATCAAGGGGAAACTCGTTGCGGGGCAAAGAGACGTCCACGGTGTCGCCCTCGGCCGTATCGTCGATGAAGCTCATCGAACCGCCGCGTCCGTTGCCGTCACGCTTGACCGCGATGACGTAGCGATTGCGCTCCTGCGAGTCATTGCACAGCGAATAACTGCGTCGCGAACCGTTGGGCACCACGACGGTCAAGTTCGCGCCCGCCTCGAACGGCGGCAACGGCGCGCCTCCCGGGTCGGTCAGTTCAAAGCGCCAGATATCACGGGCGATCTTCTCCTTGCCAGCAATCTTCAGACGACGAAAACCGTCTTCCAATGGGGGCGTCATGTCTGTCTCCTTCTGACCAGTCCAGTCTTGCGTTGCATCAACATGGATTGCATATTATGACTAGATCTCTAATTATGCAAGTCAAGGCGCACGATTTTTCGCGATCTTGCTCTCGGTATAAACCCGTTCTTGCCAGCGACATAAAGCCGCCGTAAGCTGAATATTAGAGCTCTAATTAAACGGTGAGAGGGACGCTGTTCCGGCCGGTATCCAGAGTGAAATTCGGAGAGATTCAGTCATGGCACATTCAACGTTGCACTCAGGGGACCTATCCCTGTCTGCCATAGCCGACTCGGCGGCGGAGGAGGCGACATACCGCAAGATCACGTTAAGGCTAATGAGCTTTCTTTTCCTGTGCTGGGTCCTCAACTATCTCGATCGCGTCAACGTCAGCTTCGCGCAGCTGCAGCTGAAGCACGATCTCGGGCTGAGCGACGCGGCGTACGGGCTCGGCGTGAGTCTGTTCTTTATCGGCTACATCCTGCTCGAAGTGCCGAGCACGCTGTTGCTGCGGCGCATTGGCGCCCGCAAGACCGTCACGCGGATCATGCTGCTGTGGGGTGCCATCTCGACTGCCATGGCGTTCATGACCGCTCCATGGCAGTTCTATCTCGCCCGGACGCTCCTCGGCGCGGCCGAAGCGGGCTTTTGGCCCGGCATCATCCTCTATCTTTCGTACTGGTACCCGTCGAAGCGCCGCGCTCGTATCACGTCGCGGTTCCTGCTGGCGATCGCGGTTGCGGGGATTGTCGGCGGCCCGCTTTCCGGGTTCATCCTGCAAAACTTCATGGACGTCTGGGGCTTTCGCAACTGGCAGTGGCTGTTCTTCCTTGAAGGCGTGCCCGCCGTGATTGCCGGTGTCGTTGCCTACTTCTACCTGATCGACCGGCCGCAAGATGCGAGGTGGCTGACCGAGGATCAAAAACGAATTGTCATCGGCGCACTCGACGAGGAAGGTCGCAGCAAGCCGCATAACTCGCCGAGCACGCTCCTCGCGGCGCTGCGCGACCCGCGCGTGTACGTGGTTGCCGCGGGCTGGGCCACGGTGCCCATTTGCGGAACCATCCTCAACTACTGGACGCCCACGATCATCAAACAGGCGGGCGTTTCCGACCTGTTGCAGATCGGCTTCCTGTCGGCGCTGCCTTATATCGTCGGCGCGGTTGCCATGCTGCTGATCGCACGCAGCTCCGACCTGCGGCTCGAGCGCCGCTGGCACTTCGTGCTGTCGACGACAGCGGGCGCCACGGGCGCGGTGCTCCTGACGGTGCTGACGCACAACTCGGTTGCCGCCATCGCGTGCCTGAGTCTCGTTTCGGTGAGCTATTTCGCGGCCGCAGCCATTATCTGGACCATTCCGCCGAACTACCTGAAGGGCGCGGCGGCCGCCGGCGGCATTGGCGTGATCAGCAGTCTCGGTCAGGTGGGCGCTTTCTTCGCACCAATCGTCCTCGGCTGGGTGAAGAGCGTGACCGGCAGCTTTTCGGCCGGCATCCTGCTGGTGGCGGCGCTCGTTTTCATCGGCGGCATCGCCGTCTTCTTCGGCGTGCCGCGCGAGCGGCAGGCACAGCAATCCGGCGCGTGACGATGCACGCGACGGCAAGCATTTTGACAGTCAGACAGGAGCAGGAATGAGCAAGCTTCAACTTTCCATCGCGGTGGGCAACTACGACCGGATGCGGCCGCTGATCGACGGCGACGTCCAGATCGACGGTGTCGATCCGGTGTTCATGCTGCAGGACCCGGAGGAAATCTTCTTTCGTGCGTTCCGGCACGCCGATTACGACATTTGCGAGCTTTCGCTCAGCAGCTATTCGGTGAAGACGGCCGCGGGCACGTCGCCCTACATCGCGGTGCCGGTCTTTCCGTCGCGCGCGTTCCGACACAGCTCGATCTACGTGCGTTCCGACCGTGGGATCGACCGGCCCGAGGACCTGAAAGGCAAACGCATCGGCGTGCCGGAATACCAGCTCACGGCCAACGTATGGGTGCGGCTCTTTCTCGAAGAGGAATATGGCGTGAAGGCGTCGCATATCCGCTGGGTGCGGGGCGGCTACGAGGATCCGACGCGCGTGGAGAAGATTGCGCTCAAGCTGCCTGAAGGTGTCGTGCTGGAAAGCGCACCCGAAGGGCAGACGATCTCGAACCTGCTGGCCGAAGGCGAGATCGACGGCGTGATCGGACCGCGCGCGCCGTCGTGCTTCGACCGTGGGCATCCGAAGGTCAAGTACCTTTTCGATGATCCGCAGAAAAGCGCCGCCGAATGGTACGAGCACAGGCAGCTCTTCCCGATCATGCACACGCTGGGCATTCGCAAGACGCTCGCGGATCAGCACCCGTGGCTGCCCGGCGCGATCGCGAAGGCGTTCGAGCAATCGAAGGAAGTGGCGCTGGCCCGTTTGAGCGACACCTCGGCGACCAAGGTGACGCTGCCGTTCGTCGAGGACCAGTTGCGCAATGCACGGCGTCTGATGGGGCACGACTTCTGGTCGTACGGATTCGCGAACAACGAGCATGTGATAGACCGCTTCCTCGCGCAGCACCACGCCGAGGGATTGTCGAGCCGTCGCCTGCAGCCTGCCGAACTGTTCCACCCGGCCAGCCTGGAGCGATTCAAGATCTGACCTCTCGCGGCGGTTGTTCGAGCCGTCGCGCATCCGGCAGGCGCTGGGTGCACGACGGATGCGCGGACGGCGACAACACATCCAATATACTCAGTAATCCAGAAGACAGATGAACATGAAGAGACACACATTCCCGCTCGCCTGCGGCGGGTTGCTGACGCTCGCCTGCACGTCGGCCCATGCGCAGAGTTCGGTCACGCTCTACGGCATCGTTGATGCGGGCGTCGAATACGTCAATCGGGTACCCCAGGGCAGTCAGACGGGCTCGGTCATCCGGGAACAGTCGGGCAATCTCGCCGGATCGCGCTGGGGGCTCAAGGGATCAGAAGACCTTGGCGGCGGCTACAAGGCCGTGTTTACGCTGGAGGGCGGGTTCAACGTGAACACCGGCGCGCTAGGTCAGAACGGACGGCTGTTCGGCCGCAAGGCATTCGTTGGCGTCTCAACGCCGTACGGCACGCTCACGCTCGGACGTCACCAGAACCTGCTCTACGAGCTGATGTACAAGTACGACGCGCTGACGTTTAACCCCAGCTATTCCGCGCAAAGCATGGACAGCCAGTTCGTGAACCGCGCGGACAATTCGGTGCGCTATGGCGTGCACCTCGGCGGCGTCACGTTCGCGGCACTGTACAGCACCGGGTTCGACGCGACGATTCCGAACGGTGGGAGCGTGCCCGGCGCAACGAAGGTGGGCCGCGAAATGAGCGCGGCGCTCCTGTACGATCGGGGGCCGTTCAGCATCGGTTTGACGTACGACCAGTTGCAGGGCACCTCGATCGCGACACAGAGCAATGCGCAGCAGCGCGCGCTGCTCGGCGTGTCGTACGACTTCGGGCCGGTCACGACGCTGGCCGGCCTGCGCTGGCTGAACACGCGCAATACGGATGTGCCGCCGAGCTCGCTGCTCTATTGGGGCGGCGTGACCTGGAGGGTGAATGCGCCGCTTTCCATTTCCGCCAGCGTCTATCACACGCAGTTTCGCAATCCGCACGGCGGCCCGACGATGGGGGTATTGCTCGTCGACTACTCGCTGTCCAGGCGCACCGACGTGTATGCGGAAGGGGCGTATGTCTCCAATCGTTCATTCTCCAACGTCGGTATTCGTGGCACAGGCGTGGACATTGCGCCAGGCATGGACCAGGCGGGCGTGACCGTGGGCATTCGCCACACCTTCTGAGCGGCCCAGGCGATTCGCTCCAGCGCCTCTCGTGCCGGCTAAAGCGCTATGATTGTCACCGGTCTGGTCACAATAACAGCGAGGAAGGTATGGCAGCAGCACGTACTTCGGGCAAGGGCGGGGGCGCGAGCGAGGACCCCATCCTGCGGCACTGGCGCGAGGCGGTTCCGGATGACCGTCTTGCTCACCTGGTGAAGGATGCAGGCCGCGCGATGATTCGCGGTCTGCAAATGCGCCTGGCGCAGCATGAAGTTTCGTTCGGGCACTGGGCTTATCTGCGTGTGCTATGGGTCACCGACGGGCTTACGCAGAAGGAGCTCAGCGACGAGACCGGCACCACCACGCCCACCACATTCAGTGCGGTGTCGGCAATGGAAAAGCTCGGGTATGTCGAGCGCCGCTATGAACCCGGCAATCGCAAGAACACGCACGTCTACCTCACGCCGCGCGGCCGGAGCCTGAAAAACAAGCTCGTCCCGCTCGCGGAAGAAGTCAACGAAATTAGCGTCAGGGGCCTGAAAACCACCGAGATCAACGTCGCGCGGAAGGTTCTGCTGACGATCATCGAGAACATGGCACGCGACGAATCCGAGTCGGACAACCCGGCGCTGCGCATTCCGTCGACGCGGGAAGTGGGCAATCTGATCGCGGCACGCGGCGAAGAAATCGATCAGGATTGAGCCGCAGCTCAGCGTTTCAGGTCCTTCCCGAGTAGCATATTCAATATAGCTAATAATATCGACGGGCGTGCCAAGTCCACGACAGGCACGACGGCAGACCACCGACGGCATTCTGATCAAGGAAAACCACATCGTGGCGGGCGGCGGCATTGCGTCGACGCTTCGCGCCACTCAAGCATTGGGTGCGGGTGTGCCCGTGCGGGTCGAGGCGGAGACGCTCGATGAGTTAAAGGAAGCGTTGGCTGGGGGCGCCGCGGCGATTCTGCTCGACAATTTCTCGATCGAGACGATGCGCGAGGCTGTGCGTGTCATCGGAGGGCGCGCCGAGCTGGAAGTCTCGGGCGGTGTGACCGAGCAGACGCTGCGAACCATTGCCGAGACCGGCGTGGACCGTATTTCGTTAGGTAAGCTGACGAAGAACGTCAGGGCGATTGATTTTTCGCGGCGCTTCGCGGCGTTCGCCGGGCAACGAGATCGGGGCGTATGTGTGCGCCCCGTAGAAGGAAGCGCTGACAAAAAATCCCTCGTTTTAACTGTACATAGCTCAGTTCAAACGAGGGCAATGAGGGCTTTTGCGCTTACCGCGAACTATCAAAGCGTTACATCTGCGCCGGTTTCGCTCGACTTCAGAATCGCGATACAGATTTCCAGCGTGCCCTTTGCCCATTCGCCATCGTGAAGGGGCGAGTGTCCGTCGACGACCGCGCCATACAACTCGTCGATGACTTCGGCGCGTGGCACGACGGGCGTAGGCAGTGGCAGCGTTTGGCGCTGCTCGTCGCCGTAGACGACGATTGAATCGGGCAGCGGGCGCAGGTCCGCGCGTTCGCACGAGACGATGATCGGACCGAAGTGCTGATGAAAGCGCGGCGGCTCGTCCGCGGCGGCCGTCGGCGGCTTGTATGCCGATCCGCCGTAGGTGCCGGCCGCCTTGAGTCTGGCTTCGTCGCCCGAGGACGCGAGCGTCTCCAGACGGCGGCGGGCGCTCCCGTACATGTCGGGGCTTGTGCGATCGCCCATTTCGCCGATCCAGCCGTTCCACTCTTCGGTATTGAAGTGGCCATAGCCGTTGTACGAGAGCGAGGCATAAGCACCGTTCTCGAACCAGATCAGCGCCGAATAAGCACCTTCGGTTGGGCGTGACGAATCCCACCGTCCCACACTCGCGCGCAGCCGCGTCGCGCGCGAGCCGGCGAGCATTCGCACGATGTCGACCTGGTGAGCCGCCTGGCTGAAGACGGCGCCGCCACCTTCAGCCGTGGCCAGCTCCTCGGGCCGGCGCGGGCGGTACAGGTAGTCGGTGTAGTTCATGGCCTGGATCATTTTCACCGCGCCGAAATCGCCGCGACTGATCAATTCGCGCGTACACAGGTACGGCGTGTCGAAACTGTGGCAATGCCCGACGATCAGATGCACGTTCGCTGCGCGGCATGCAGCGATCATGCGATCGCAGTCCGTAGCGGCGAGCGCCATCGGCTTTTCGACCAGCACGTGTTTGCCTTTTGCCGCGGCAATTTCAGTGTGCTGCGCGTGGAACTGGTGCGGACTCGCAACGTAGATGATCTCGACGTTGGGATCATCCGCCAACTTCGCCACGTCCGCATAGGTGGGCGCAGCGAAGTCGGCGGCGAACTGCCGCCGCGCTTCGTCACGCGGATCGCACGCAGCGACGAGCTGGACTCTGGGGTCGCGCAGGAAGGTCGGCAACATCAGCGAGAATGCCCGTCCCAGTCCTGCGACCCCGATACGCAAACGGCGCTGCTCCATGGCCGTGTGTCTCCCGTTATTGCTTGACCTGATAGTCCGTTGCAAGCGCGGACGGTTGGTCGGCCGGTTCCGGATTCTTTTTGCTGACGTAGCGCGCAGCATACGTGCGCCAGTCGATTTCCTTCGGCACGACAGCCTGGTACGAACACACTTCCCGGGAAATCGCCTTTGCACCGGTGCCAATTGCTTCGCCATCCTTCTCGAATTCGGCGATCGCATCGATCATGCGGCGACGGAATTCGACGATGGCGAGATCGCTCGCGCCGAGGCGCTCGTCCGAGCGGTTCGCAATCGGGCCCATCGTGACCCACATGGCGATGTCCTGGTTCGGGAAGCCCGAAATGCCAGTGAAATTGCCAGCCTTCATCGCCTGGCGGTCCTGCCAGAAGCGGTTGTCGTGATTGCGCAGCGGACGATAGTACTGGTCGAGATCAACACCGACCTGCTGACGCAGGAACTTGCGCCACGTTTCGTTTTCCGGCGTCGTCTCCGGATCGCCCCAGGCGATGAAGTAGAACGCCGTGTTCGTGTCGTCCATCGGCACATTGATGTTCGCAACGTTGTAAAGATTGTTCGGCGGAATCAGCACCGTTCCCGGCGCCACGAACACCGTGGAGCGCACGTAGTCGTGCGTGTTGGCGTTGAAGATCGGGCGGCGCAGCGCGGCGTAACGGAAGCCGTAGTCGGTGCGCTCGACCTGCAGGCGCGGGGCCTTGTCGGTGGAGGGGCGCAACCAGTTCTTCCCGGTCGCTTCGGCGCCGCCGACGCGTGCCGGCACGAAGTCGGACGAATGCAGGCTGGAGCTGTGCGCGGAGTCGATCGCGCCTTCGAGGATTTGCGCCCAATTGCACGGCAGCAGCGCCTTGGCGATGCTCACGCGGGTGTCGGCAGTCGGCGCCCAGGCCGGCGGCACGAATTCGGGGATGGCGTCTTGCGGGCCCATATACGCCCACACCATGCCGCCCCATTCCTGCACCGGGTAGGCCTTGTGCTTGACCTTGTCGGTCATGCAGCTCGCTGCCGGCTCGGACACCATTTCAAGCACGTTGCCCGAGACGTCGAACTTCCAGCCGTGATACAGGCAGCGCAGGCCGGAGTCTTCATTGCGGCCGTAGACGAGCGATGCGCGACGGTGCGGGCAGTACTCGTCCAGCACACCAACGCTGCCTTCCGAGTCCCGGAATACGACGAGGTCCTCGCCAAATACGCGCGCTTTGACCGGCGCACCATCCGGCTCGCTGACTTCTTCGATGAGGCAAACCGGCGTCCAGTGCCGTCGCATCAGTTGGCCCATCGGGGCATCGCCTTCAACGCGGCACAGCAATTCATTTTCTTGGTGGGTCAGCATGTAATGTCTCCCGGCGACAGGTCGCCTTCATCAACAGGTGTTACTCAACTATATTAGATATCTAGTGAAATTGGCAAGAACCTTTGGGGGCATCCGGGAAAGTACGTATGGTCGGAAGTGCCGCAGGACTAGGAATATTCGATCTCTAATATAATGGGACGGGATTCATCGCCGATGGATCTAATTTGTGAGGCGCTGGCTGTGCTTCGGTCGGATGGCTACGTTGTCGTCATCGATCCCGGGAAGCATGCTGGGGTGAATTCGTCGAAACCGGAAACGGAGGGCAATTTTTTCGGTGACTACACCGGCGCGAAAGGGGAGCGCAACGGCAAGCGGCGACCGGGTGCTGCAGATCGCGGTATCGACGAGCCTGAAGATTTGAAGGGCAAGCGCATCGGCGTGCCCGAATGCCGGCCGAATTGTTCCACCCGGCTAGCCTCGAAAGACTTAAGGATTTAAGCTGCGCTGACGGTGGAATGCTGGGAAATTCGCGGCGTTCTATATGTCGCGGCTATGATTTAGATCTTGATAAAGCCGGATTGATCGAACATGACAGACTCTGTATTGAAAGATGTCGAAGCCCCTGTGCGGGAAAGTGACAACAGCCTTGTGTGGTCGGACGCACGGCTACTCGGCTTCACGCCGATGGATGACGTGCATAAGGAATTCTATGAAGTTGCGCTACGGCTCGTGACCTGCACCGATGCGAGCGCCCTTGCCGCAATCGACGAATTCGAAAAACACGCCGTCAGCCATTTCGAGCAGGAAGACGAATGGATGCGCACGACAAACTTTCCCCCGCGCGACTGCCACATCGAAGAGCACGAAGCCGTGCTGAATTCAGTCCGAGACGTTAAAGTCGCGGTCGAAGCAGGGCAGGCCGGTTGCGCGCTGGTGCAAGACATCGGCATGCATCTGTACAACTGGTTTCCGGGACACGCCGACTACCTGGATTCGGCGCTTGCTGCATGGATGACGAAACAGACGATGGGTGGAAAGCCCGTTGTCTTAAGACGGACGATTTGAAGAAAAAGCTGCAGGGATTTCTCTCTGCAGCCCTTCAGCTCTCCAAGCGTTTATGCTTCGCGCGTTCGGAATTCTTGCTGACCTGTGGCTTCCGTCAACGCATCGTCGCTACCTTCCTCCAGCGAAATATTCCGGGTTTCGCGTCCCTTGACCCACCAGATCGCGGCGGCAACCGGACCGGGCAGCGCAAGCGCCAGCAGTACTCGACCGAAAGCAACGGACACGCCCAAACCCGAGGCGCGCGCAACCGCGTCGGCAGGATTTCAGCCGAAACCACACGGCAATACCGCGATTGCCGAAATTCTGCGTACCTACGAGGCACACGGTCTCGTGAAATGCTGGCAGTTCCGCAACGAAGTGGAAATGGCGCACGCGGCCACCGCGCTTTCGTGGGTCTACGGCGAAGTTCCCGCGGTACTTACGTCGATCGGACCTGGCGCGTTGCAGGCGCTCGCCGGGTCGCTGGCCGCGGCGTCGAACGGGGTCGGCGTCTACCATCTCTATGGCGACGAGACGACGCACGGCGAAGGCTACAACATGCAGCAGATTCCTCGGCCGGGGCAGGGATTGTTTGGCTCGCTGACAGAACGGATGGGGGCGTCCTATACGTTGCATACGCCCGCTGCATTGCGCGATGCGTTGCGCAATGGCAGTGCGGCCGTGTTCCATCCGTGGCGGCCGGCGCCGTTCTATCTGAATTTGCCGCTGAACACGCAACTGGCGCGAGTGTCCCTGAGACTCGATGCGCTTGCGGCCCGACCAGTGTGGCCGCGTTTGCCGATACCGGACGAGGCGGCGCTGGCCGCGGCTGCGAAGTTGATCGCGGGCGCGGACCGAGTGGCCATCAAGGTCGGCGCCGGCGCGCGTCATGCGGCGGTCGCCATGCGGCGGCTGGCCGAGGCCAGCGGTGCGGTCGCGGTCCTGAGCCCCGGAACGGTGGGTGTTCTGCCCGACGCGCATCCCCATAACCTGCACGTGGCGGGCTCGAAAGGGTCGATCAGCGGCAACTGGGCCATGCAGGAGGCCGATCTGCTGATCGTGATCGGCAGCCGCGCCGTGTGTCAGTCGGACTGTTCGGGCATCGGCTGGCCCGAGGTTCGTCATGTGGTCAATATCAACGCCGATCCGACCGACGTCCAGCACTACAACGAAAGCACCGCGTTACTCGGAGATGCAGCGGCGATCTGCGAACGGCTGGCGGTGGCGCTTGCTGGGCCGTTGACGCCGGCAAAGTCGGCCTGGCTCGGGGAGGCCGCGCGCAAGAAAGCCGAGTGGATGGCATTGCGCGACGCTCGCGCCGGCGGCCCGCGGTGTTTCGATGCGGTCTGGCGTCGCCAGGTGCTGACGCAACCCCAGGCCATCGCCATCGCCGAGCGTTTTTGCCGCGAGGTCGGCGCGCTGAAGTTTTTCGATGCCGGTGACGTGCAGGCTAACGGCTTCCAGGTGATCCGCGACGATTCGCCCGGCGAAACGTATACCGAGTCCGGCGCGTCGTATATGGGTTTCGCTGTATCCGCGCTGCTCTCTCAGGCGATCGCGGGGAAGGGGTGCTATGGCGTCGCGTTCACCGGTGACGGCTCGTTCATGATGAATCCGCAGATCCTGATCGACGGTATCGAGCATGGCGTGCACGGCACCATCCTGCTGCTCGACAACCGCCGCATGGCGGCGATCAGCAGTCTGCAGGAAGCGCAGTTCGATACCGACTACCGGACCAACGATTCGGTCGCCGTCGATTATGTGGCGATGGCGGGATCGGTGGAGGGCGTCATGGCATTGTCGGCGGGCGATACGGAACGGGGGCTGCGCGAGGCGCTGGCGAAGGCGCACGCCCACCCTGGCCTGAGTCTGATTCACGTGCCGGTCTATTACGGTGCGGATCCCGCAGGCGGGATGGGTGCGTATGGGCAGTGGAACGTCGGCCCGTGGTCCGACGGTGTTCAGGAAACTTATACGAAGACGCTTATCTGAAGGGGCGAGCATGTACGAATCTTGTGGCCTGCTGATTGATGGCGCGTGGCGCGGTGCGTCCGACGGTGCATGTATCGTGGTCAAAAGTCCGGCGACCGGCGAGCCGGTTGGCAGCGTGCCCGCCGCGACCGAAGCGGACGAAGCGGCTGCGCTTGCGGCGGCCGAGCGCGGTTTCGCACTGTGGTCGAAGACGCCGGCGTGGGAGCGGGCCGCGGTGCTGCGCCGTGCTGCGGATCTTCTGAGAGCCCGGAATGAAACGTATGCCTTCCTGATGAGCGGCGAGACCGGCAAGCCGCTGCTCGAGCCGCGAGGCGAGGTCAATGCGAGCGCGCCGAAACAACGTTTCGGATGTGATTCCCGACTATGGCGGATTGCCTGGGGCCCAAGTGTTTCGAGGCGTGTAACGCCCATTGGTATCGCGGCTCAATCTCGCAAGTGGCCGGACTAGACCGTCGATCCTGTTGGATATGACCAGGCGAGATGGTGCTGAACGGAGGCTAGCTTGTTATTCCTTGTCATAACGGCGCACTGGATCGCGGCTATCGGCGCGAGCTACGATGAAGCGAACGGTGACGTGACGACAGCTAGAAGAGCAGTTAAGGGGCGCGACGTGCATCCGACGGCGCTCCACACCCGTAGGTTGACGCTGTACACACAGCGGTATGCCCAATGACAACGACGGCGTGTAAATTACGCCTTTTTCACGTAGGCGTTACACCACCCTTTTGCGTCGACCAGCTTGCCCCCGTAGGTCGGACACGGCCCATTCGTGGAACCGGGTTTGCCTTGATACAGTTGGCAATTGGCGCAGGTCTGCCCTGTCTGGTACCGAGGGAATTTCGTCTTGTCGACCTTCGATGCGTCCATCTTGTATCCGAGGGCCAGTGCGGTCGGATCGTTTTCGGACAGCACAGGCGCGTCCGCGTTTGACTTTGTCGAGAGAACCGTCGTTGAGGCGACGGATGCGGCAAGTATCATGAAATGACGGCGAGAGAGCGACACGATCGAAACTCCTTTCGAGACACAATCAGACGACGGCAAAGTGACGGTGAACCGGTCAATCGCAAACCGCCTCGTCATAACATGAGCAATCAGCATACCTGCACGATCCAGCGTGACGGATTGACAGATTCAGCGATCAGCAGCGAAACAGCATTCACTTCCCCATCACAAGCTGTGTCATACGTTGGGCGGTACGTTTAACCTGCCGCATACGGCACACTACAACCACAGCGCCGCGCCCGATGCGCTTGCGCGCGTCGCACGCGCGCTCGGCGGCAAGCGCGCGGCCGACGCGGGTCCGCTGCTGTTCGAACTGAACCGCGCGCTCGGCATTCCGATGGCGCTCGCGCAGATCGGCATGGCCGAGCAGGGACTCGACGAAACGGCCGATCTCGCGTGCAAGAATCCGTATGCGAACCCGCGTCCCGTGGAGCGCGACGCGATCCGCGCGCTGCTGCAACGTGCGTGGCAGGGCGCCCAACCCGCCTGAGCATTGGCCAACGCAGCGCCGCCAGAACAATCGATGGAGGAAGACATGTCGACAGACAGCAAAGAGGCCGAGCAGGCCCTGACCGAGCAGGTGGTAGCAAGCTTCGCGGGCACGCCCGACGAACGGCTGCGCACGCTGATGCAAAGCCTCGTGCGGCACATGCATGCGTTCGTGCGTGAAGTCGAGCCGACCGAGGCCGAATGGATGTCGGCCATTCGCTTTCTGACCGACACCGGCAAGATGTGCGATGACCTTGTGCGTCAGGAATTCATCCTGTTGTCGGATACGCTCGGCGTATCGATGCTCGTCGACGCGATCAATCACCGTCTCGCGACGGGCGCGACCGACACCACCGTATTCGGTCCGTTCTATATTCGCGGCATGCCCGAGCGCGCGTACGGCGAGAACATCGCGTTCACGCCGGGCACGCCCGCACTCGTGCATGGGCGCGTGCTGTCGACGGACGGTGAGCCGCTTGCCAACGCGGTGCTCGACGTCTGGCAGACCGCCGATAACGGCATGTACTCGGGGCAGGACACCGAGCAGCCGCACGGCAATCTGCGTGGACGTTTTCGCACCGACGCCGAAGGCCGCTACGCGATTTCGACGATCGTGCCAGTCAGTTATCCGATTCCGACCGACGGCCCGGTCGGCCGCATGCTCGAAGCGACTGGACGGCATCCGTGGCGACCCGCGCATCTGCACTTCATGATAGATGCGCCTGGGCATCGGACACTGGTCACGCATGTGTTCGATCGCGAGGATCCGTATCTGGGTTCGGACGCGGTGTTCGGCGTGAAACCTTCGCTGATGGTCGACTATCGCGAGTGCTCCGCGGATCACGAACTCGCGCGCCGCTTCGGTTTCGATGGACCGTTGCGCGAAGCGCGCTACGACTTCATCCTCGATCGGAGTTGATGACGATGGCACGCTTTTTCGCGGTATTCGCGACCGACAAGCCCGGCATGCGCGAAGTGCGCGAACGGGTGCGTCCGGTGCATCGGACGTGGTTGCGCGGCAATACGCATCGTGGCGTGTTCGTGCGCCTCGGCGGTCCGACGCTCGCGCCGCAATGCGATGCGATGAATGGGGCGTTGCTGGTCGTCGAAGCGGAGCGTATCGACGATGTGATGGAGTTCGTCAACAACGATCCGTATATGCAGGCGGGGCTGTTCGATTGCGTCGAGATCCGTCCGTGGGACTGGAGCCTCGGCAATCCGGAACGGAGAGTCTGAGCGATGAACGAAACACCGCTGTGCCCGCTTGCCGACGTGCCCGTCGTGATCGTGCGGCGTGGCGAGCAGGTGTGGGCTTACGCGAACCGTTGCCCGCATTTTTCGGTGCCGCTCGATTTCGAGCCCGGCGATGTGCTGTGCTATCGCGCGCAGGTGTTGATGTGCGCGCATCACAGCGCGCTGTTCCGCTTCGAAGATGGACGCTGTATCGAGGGACCGTGCGCGGGGGCGAACCTCGATGCGGTGAAGATCGCGGTCGACGGGAACGCGTGGGTCGTGTTGAACCCTTAGTCGACGCTCGCCGGCGACGGACGACTCGCTGTGTCCCATCGCAACTACTTCAACCCCCCCGCCAAAAACTGATGCAACCGCTCACTATGCGGATTCGTCAGCACCTCATGCGGATTGCCTTGCTCCTCGATCTTGCCCTGCTGCAGGAACACGACATGATTCGACACGTTGCGGCCGGCAAGCCCACCTTGGTCAGATGGCTGTCTGGACGTCCGGCCGCGAACCGGGTACTCCGCGCTATTGATGCGCAGGCGGCAGATACGTCATCTGCTCTTCGTCGTACAGCGCGTAGATCAGTTCGAGCATACGCTGGATGTCGGCCGATTCATCGAGCATGCGCATGCTCATGATGATCGGCGACACGAGGTTCTGATCGTCGAGGTCCTTGTAGGCGACGTCGCCGCGCTGCAAGCCGTACACGCTCGCCGGCACGATCGAGATGCCTTCGCCCGCGCCGACGAGGCCGAGCGCGATCTGCAATTCGCGCGTCTCGTAGAGCCGCTGCGGCTTCAGACCGCGATCGTGAAACGCGGCGAGCACCTGGTCCGCGTAACTGGGCCGTGGCGCCTTCGGGAAAATGATCAGCGTTTCGCCGGTCAGGTCGTGCAGCGATAGCACCGGCTTCGCTGCGATCAGCGGATGGCCGAGCGGCAGCGCGACGATCATCCGTTCTTCGCGCAGCACGACGCGCCGGATGCTCGGGTCTTCGTGACGGATGCGGCCGAAGCCGACGTCGATGCGGCCTTCCTTGAGCGCCTTGATCTGATCCATCGTCGACATCTCGTGCAGGCTCAGCTCGACGGTGCCGTTCTCGGTACGAAAGCGCCGGATGATTTTCGGCAGCATGCCGTACAGCGTCGAGCCGACGAAGCCCACCGACAAACTGCGCTCGATCTTGCCGACGCGCCGCGTCATCGCCTCGATTTCCGTCGTTTGCGCGAGCAGTTGCACGGCGTGCGAATAGAAGAAGCGGCCAGCCTCGGTCAGCTTCAGCGGCCGCGAGTTGCGCTCGAACAGCTGCACGCCAAGAATGTCTTCGAGCTGCTGGATCTGCCGGCTCAGCGGCGGCTGCGCAATATGCAGACGTTTGGCGGCCTTGGTGACATTGCATTCCTCGGCGACGGCCACGAAGTAGCGCAGATGGCGCAGTTCCATAGAAATACCTTTTAAGTATCGTCGCGATACCAAATCAGTGTTGGACGATGCAAATGGCGTAGAACTATCCTTCAGTTACCGTAGACGCCCCACAAAATTATACCTCCCGAGCATCGATAACTCGGCCCGGTCTGAAGCGTCGGTCGGCCCATGGAGACGGCGCAGGCAAATCCTCGCGCATGGGATCCAAGACCTAGAAAGAGTTCAGGAGCAGCAATGAGACATGCTGATATCGCAACCCCGATGCAAGGGTTGTCCACCGATTCCCTCAGGCACCAGGTCCCGCCTCCCGTGCCGAAGGTCGAGCGCTTGCGCGCCACGGCCTGACGCCATACGGAGGCGCACCGCCTCCGCTCCCCGACGTGAAAGACCAACCGGCCACCGGCCTCCCGGCAGGCAGGCCGCTCCCTACACGCGTGCGTCGCACGCATACCGACAGTCCGAATCAGGAGACACGCATGATTCCGATCTACCCGGATCACACTCCGCAACTGAAGAACATCGACGACTTTCTCGTCGAAGACAGCGAGCGCGGCGATTACCGCCTGCATCGCAGCGCGTTTACCGACGAGCGTCTGTTCGAGCTCGAAATGCAGCACATTTTCGAGGGCAACTGGATTTACCTGGCCCACGAAAGCCAGATTCCGAACAACAACGATTACTTCACGACCTACATGGGCCGTCAGCCGGTCGTGATCGCACGCAATCGTCAGGGCGAGCTGAACGCGTTCATCAACTCGTGCACGCATCGCGGCGCGATGCTGTGCCGCCACAAGCGTGGCAACAAGGCGACCTATACGTGCCCGTTCCACGGCTGGACCTTCAACAACAGCGGCAAGCTGCTGAAGGTCAAGGACCCCGCGGACGCCGGCTATCCCGACTGCTTCAACAAGGAAGGCTCGCACGACCTGAAGAAGCTCGCGCGCTTCGGCAACTATCGCGGCTTCCTGTTCGGCAGCCTGAGCGATGACGTGCCGCCGCTCGAAACGTTCCTCGGCGAGGCCGCGCGCATCATCGACATGATCGTCGACCAGTCGGAAGACGGTCTCGAAGTGCTGCGCGGCTCGTCGACCTATACGTACGAAGGCAACTGGAAGCTGACCGCCGAAAACGGCGCGGACGGTTATCACGTGTCGGCCGTGCACTGGAACTATGCGGCAACGACCAATCATCGCAAGGAAGAGAACGCGCGCGAAGACAAGATCCGCGCGATGGATGCCGGCAGCTGGGGCCGTCAGGGCGGCGGCTTCTACGCGTTCGAGCACGGTCACATGCTGCTGTGGACGCGCTGGGCGAATCCCGAAGACCGTCCGAATTTCAGCCGCCGCGAGGAATTCGCCGCGCGCTGCGGCGCCGAGCGCGCCGACTGGATGATCCAGAACTCGCGCAACCTGTGCCTCTACCCGAACGTGTATCTGATGGACCAGTTCGGCTCGCAGATTCGCGTGCTGCGGCCGCTGTCGGTCAACAAGACCGAGGTGACGATCTACTGCATCGCGCCGAAGGGCGAGTCCGACGACGCGCGCTTGCGCCGCATCCGTCAATACGAGGACTTTTTCAACGTGAGCGGCATGGCCACCCCCGACGACCTCGAGGAATTCCGCGCCTGCCAGTTGGGCTACGCGGGCCGCGCGGTCGAATGGAACGACATGTGCCGCGGTTCGAAGCACTGGATCGACGGCGCGGACGAAGCCGCGCAAAAGATCGGCCTCAATCCGGTAATGAGCGGTGTGAAGACGGAGGACGAGGGCCTCTACACGGTGCAGCACCGCTACTGGATCGACACGATGAAAAAGGCGCTGAATGCGCCGGGGAGCCGCGCATGAGCAACATCGCCATCACCGATATTCAGGCTTTCCTGTTCCGCGAAAGCCGCCTGCTCGACGACGAGCAATGGGACGAGTGGCTCGCCTGCTATCACCCGGACGCGTCGTTCTGGATGCCGTCGTGGGACGACGAGGACAAGCTCGTCACCGATCCGCAGCGCGAGATTTCGCTGATCTACTATCCGAACCGCCAGGGCCTCGAAGACCGCGTGTTCCGCATCAAGACCGAGCGTTCGAGCGCGACGATGCCCGACACGCGCACGAGCCACAACCTGGCCAACGTCGAAGTGGAGAGCGCGGACAACGGCGTGTACACGGTGCGCTTCAACTGGCACACGCTGAGCCATCGCTACAAGACGAACTACAGCTACTTCGGCATGTCGCGCTACGTGATCGACTTCAACGGCGCGCAGCCGCAAATCCTGAGCAAGTACGTCGTGCTGAAGAACGACTACATCAATCAGGTCATCGACATCTACCACATCTAGCCGGTGCGGTTGCAGGAGACAGGTCATGGAACACACTATTGCACTTCAGTTCGAAGACGGCGTCACGCGCTTCATCAGCTGCCGTGAGAACGAAACGCTGTCGGATGCCGCTTACCGGCAGAAGATCAACATTCCGCTCGATTGCCTTGAAGGCGCGTGCGGCACCTGTCGGGGGCTGTGCGAATCGGGTGCGTACGACATGCCCGAGTCGAGCTACGTCGAAGATGCGTTGACCCCCGAGGAAGCGAGTCAGGGCTATATCCTCGCGTGCCAGACACGGCCGCGCTCGGATCTGGTGATTCGCGTGCAGGCGTCGTCGGCGGCGTGCAAGACCGGGGTGTCGCGTTTCGAAGGCACGCTCGCGGCGGTCGAACGGCTGTCGGATTCGACGATCCATTTCTCGATCGATATCGACGGCGCGAGCGCGCCGAGCTTTCTCGCGGGTCAATACGTGAACGTCGAGATTCCGGGCGCGAGCGGCGAGAGCCGGTCGTACTCGTTCAGCTCGGCGCCGGGCGCGACGCGCGCGGCGTTCGTCGTGCGCAACGTGCCGGACGGCAAGATGAGCGGCTTTCTGAGCAACGATGCGCAGCCTGGTCAGCAGATCGGCTTCACGGGTCCGTATGGCAGCTTCTATCTGCGCGATCCGCAGCGTCCGGTGCTGTTCCTCGCGGGCGGCACCGGCATCGCACCGTTTCTGTCGATGCTCGACGTGCTGAAGGCGAGCGGCAACCTGCAGCCGGTGCGCCTCGTATACGGCGTGACCAACGACATCGATCTGGTCGCGCTAGAACAGATCGAGGAGGCGCAGCGCTCGCTGCCGAATTTCAGCTATCGCACCTGTGTCGTCGATTCCGCGAGCAGCCACGAGCGCAAGGGCTACGTGACCGCGCATGTGGATAGCGAATGGCTGAACGACGGCGACGTCGACGTGTACCTGTGCGGCCCGGTCGCGATGGTCGAAGCGGTGCAGGGCTGGCTGCGCGACAGCAGCGTCGAGCCCGCGAACTTCTACTACGAAAAATTCTCGGCGAGCAACGTAGCATGACTTCGACCTTTACCGATCGCTTCAAGGGCAAGGTGCTCGTCGTGACCGGCGCGGGCCAGGGCATCGGCCGTGGCGTCGCGTTGCGCGCGGCGCGCGAGGGTGCGGCTTTGGTGCTGGTCGACCGTTCGCCGATCGTGCACGAGGTGGCCGAAGAGATCACGTGCGCAGGCGGCGATGCGCGCGCGTTCATCGCCGACCTCGAAACCTATGCGGGCGCGGCCGCGATGACGGCCTTCGCGATCGAGGCGTTCGGCCGCATCGACGCGCTCGTCAACAACGTCGGCGGCACGATCTGGGCGAAGCCGTACGAGGAATATGAAGCAGAGCAGATCGAGGCTGAGGTGCGGCGTTCGCTGTTCCCGACGCTATGGTGCTGCCACGCGGTGTTGCCCGTGATGCTGAAGCGCGCGAGCGGGGCAATCGTCAACGTATCGTCGATTGCGACGCGCAGTATCTATCGCGTGCCGTATGCGGCGTCGAAAGGCGGCGTCAACGCGCTGACCGCGAGCCTCGCGTTCGAGCATGCCGAACACGGCATCCGCATCAACGCGGTCGCGACCGGCGGCACCGAAGCGCCGCCGCGCCGCGTGCCGCGCAATACGGCACCGCAAAGCGAGCAGGAAGCGACGTGGTATCAGGGCATCGTCGATCAGACGATCGCGTCGAGCCTGATGCATCGCTACGGCACGATCGACGAACAGGTCGGCGCGATCCTGTTCCTCGCTTCCGATGACGCGTCGTATATCACCGGCACCGTGCTGCCGGTCGGCGGCGGCGATCAGGGCTAGCGAGCGGCTGCGGCTGAACAATGCCGATAGGCCGCGCGGCGATCGTCCTTCATACTATCGGCCCGGAATGACTCCGCGCTCTGACGGTGACTTGCAACGACCAGCGGCAACCTGCGCCGCGAGGCGCGTGTCACCGACAGCGGGCCGCCCTGACCCACATCGACGATGAATCCCACCCCTAGCCAGGCGCCGACCACGCGCGCCGTTGCGGCCGACTGGTCCGTGTCCGCCGTCGCGGCCGGCTTTCTGGCCGTGCTGATTTCGTACGCGGGCCCGCTCGTGATCTTCTTCCAGGCGGCGCAAGCGGCCCACATGCCCAACGAGATGGTCGCGTCGTGGGTATGGGGCATCTCGATCGGCGCGGCCGTCTCCGGCATCTTCGCGAGCTGGAAGCTGAAAGTGCCGGTCGTGACCGCGTGGTCGGCGCCCGGCACCGCGCTGCTGGTCGGACTGTTTCCCGCGTTGACGCTGCATCAGGCGGTGGGCGCGTATCTGAGCGCCGCCGTGATCATTCTGCTGATCGGTATCTCGGGCTATTTCGACCGCATGGTGCGCAGCATTCCGAAGGGCATCGCCTGCGGGATGATGGCCGGCATTCTGCTGCAGTTCGGCACGCATGCGTTCAAGGCGGCGGCGTCGATGCCCGCATTGGCGTTCGGCATGATCGGCGCGTACATCGTGTTCAGGCGCCTGCTGCCGCGCTATTGCATCGTGCTGGTGCTGTTGACGGGCACGGTGCTCGCCATCGCGCTCGGCGCCGCGCACCTGGGCGCGCTGCCGCTGCAGGTCACGCGGCCGATCTTCATCAAACCCGAATGGACGCTGAGTTCGACGCTGAGTCTTGCGTTGCCGCTCGTGGTCGTCAGTCTGACCGGGCAGTTTCTGCCGGGGATGGCGATTCTGCGCGTGTCCGGCTATCACACGCCGGCCCGGCCGATCATCACCGCGACGAGCATCGCGTCGATCGGGGTGGCGTTTTTCGGTGGCATCACGATCGTGATCGCCGCGATCACGGCGGCGTTGTGCACGGGCAAGGATGCGCACGACGACCCGGACAAGCGCTATATCGCGGGCATGGCGAACGGCGTGTTCTATCTGATCGGCGGCACGTTCGCCGGTGCGATCGTCGCGCTGTTCACGATGCTGCCGAAGGAGTTCGTCGCGATTCTGGCGGGCCTCGCGTTGATCGGTGCGATCACGTCGAACGTGATGGGCGCGATCCAGGACGAAGACCATCGCGAGGCCTCCGTGATCACGTTTCTCGCGACCGCATCCGGTATGACGTTCCTCGGGCTCGGCTCCGCGTTCTGGGGCATCGTGATCGGCTCGTTCGCGTACCTCGTGCTGAACAAGGTGCGGCGCGAGACGGCGGCAAACCGATGACCAACCGATCGACTCAAGGCCGCGCCCCGAGCGCCTGATAGAGCGCGGCGGTATCGGCATAACGCTGCGCGGCGGCTTTGGTGCGATCGAGTCCGGTCTGCAATTCCTGACGCTGCGTATCGAGCAGTGTCAATTGACTGATGCCGCCCGCCGCATACCGCTGGCTGGCGATCCCTGCGCTGTGTTGTGCGCTGCGCTGCGCGGCGTCGAGTGCCTGCAATGCAATCGCGTCCTGATCGAGCGCGCGCAGCGCGTCGGCGACCTGTTGCAGTCCCTGCAGCACGGTTTGCTTGTAGACGGCGAGCGCCGCTTGCCAGGCCGCCTCCGACGAGCGCTTGCGCGCCAGCAGTTCACCGCCGTGGAACAGCGGCTGCGTGAGACCCGCTCCGAAATTCCACACGTTGAAGCCCGTCAGCAGATCGGACACGTTGACGCGTTCGGTCGCCGCGCTGCCCGACAGCGTGATGCGCGGATACAGGTTCGCGGTCGCGACGCCGATGTTCGCGCTCGCCTGATGCAACAGCGCCTCGGACGCGCGAATGTCGGGCCGCTGCCGCGCGAGCGTCGACGGCAAGGTCAGTGGCAGATCGGCCGGCAGCACTAGCGTGTCGAGGTCGAGCGCGGCGAGGTCGTGGGTGGTGGCCAATTCCGCCGGCGCGCGTCCCAGATAGATCGCGAGTTGATGATCGGTCTGCGCAAGCTGCGTGCGCAATGGCGGTAACGTCGCGCGGGTTTGCTGCACGAGCGTGCGCTGGCTCAGCAGATCGACCTCGGAGATGCCGCCCGCGCCATAGCGGCGTTCGGCGATATCGAGTTGCTGCATCTGGTTGGCGAGCAGCGCTTCGGTGAGGGCGATCTGCCGCGCGAGCGACGCGCGCCGGATCGCCGCCGTCACGACGTTGCCCGCGACCGTCAAACGCGCGGCTTCGAGTTCGTATTGCTGATAGTCGACCTGCGCGGCCACCGCTTCGAGCGCGCGGCGATTCGCACCGAACAGATCGAGCGTGTACGACACCGTGACCTGTGCGCTGTACAGCGTGAACGGCGCAAACGCGCGACCCTGCGTCAGCTGACCGAAGCCGAGCGCCTCGGGATCGATCTTCTCGCGCGTGGTCGACAGGTTCGCATCGACTTGCGGCCATAGCGTGCCGCCCGCCTGTGCGCGATAGTCCTGCTGCGCTTCGTCGAGTTTCGCGCGGGCTTGCGCGAGAGTCGGGCTATCGTCGAGCGCCTGTTGCACGAGCGCGTCCAGCGCCGGCGAGCCGAAAGCGCGCCACCAGCCGTCGCCGGGCACCTCGGTCGGCACGAAGTGTTGCGCGGCGCCGCCGGGACCATCGGCTGCGACGGTGCTCGCCGCAAGCGGCGCGGCGGTATAGCTCGACACGCGGGTCACGTCGGGTCGATGGAAATCCGGGCCGACGGTGCACGCGCACAATGCCGCGCTTGCGCAGAAGCCGGCGAGCCGGCGCAGGGCGGAACGCTGGGACCAACAAGCCGCGCGATGAAAAACCGCGTCACGAAAGCCAGGAGCGGAACACATTGCAGGCCTTCCTCAATCGAGCGTGCGCCGATAGAACTTCACGGCGATACCCATTACGACGAACAGAAAGATCAGCAGCGGCCATACATGCGGCCACATGTCGGCCCAACCGACGCCCTTGAGCAGAATGCCGCGCACCAGCCGGTTGAAGTAGGTGAGCGGCAACAGGTTGCCGATGTACTGCGCCCACTTCGGCATGCCCGCGAACGGAAACATGAAACCCGACAGCAGGATGTTGGGCAGAAAATAGAACATCGTCAGTTGCATGGCCTGCAACTGGTTCTGCGCGAGCGACGACAGCGTAATGCCGATCGTCAGATTGGCCGCAACGAACAATAAAGCGGACAGATACAGCGCGATCAGACTGCCTTCGAACGGCACGTTGAACACGAAGCGCGCCGCCGCGAGAATGATGCTGACCTGCACCAGGCCGATCGCCACGTAAGGCACGATCTTGCCGGTCATCACTTCGAGCGGCAGTACCGGTGTGGCGAGCAGATTTTCCATCGTGCCGCGCTCGCGTTCACGCGTGATCGCGAGGCCCGTCATCATCACCATCGTCATCGTCAGAATCACCCCCATCAGGCCGGGCACCACGTTGTACTGGGTCAGGCTTTCGGGGTTGTAGAGCCGGTGCAATTGAACGTCGAAAGCGGCGGGGCCGACCGCGAGCGTCGACAGCGGACCCGTGAGGTCCTTCTGCAACACCGACTGCGCGATCGACGGCAGCGCGCCGAGCGCGGTGCCCACCGCGGTGGGGTCCGTCGCGTCGGCTTCGACGAGCAGCGATGGCCGCGCGCCCTTGGCCAGATCGCGCGTGAAACCGACGGGGATATTCAGCACGAACAGCACCTTGCCCTGCGCGAGCGCGCGCCGACCGGATTCTTCGTCGGGCAGCGTCGATACGATGTCGAAGTAATCGGAGTTGCGCATCGCCATCAGGAAACTGCGCGTGAACTCGCTGTGATCGGCGGCGATGACGGCGGTCGGCAGATGCTTGGGGTCGGTATTGATCGCGAAGCCGAACAGCGCCATCTGCATGATCGGCAGCACGATCATCATCGCAAACGTGATGCGGTCGCGCTTCAGTTGCAAAAACTCCTTGCGCACGACGCTCCACCAACGCATCAGCGAAAAGCGTGGAAGTCGGCGCGCGGAATTCACGATGCTTTGCCCGAAGGGGTGGCGTAATTGTCGGTCGAGCGGTTCATCATGAAGATGAACACGTCCTCGAGGCCGGTTTCCTGTGGTTCGATCCGCAACGCCGGGTCCGAATGAGCCAGCTGGTCGATCGTGGCGTGGAGTTCGGGCGTGTCCGGACCGCTTACGTGCAGCGACGAACCGAACGCCACCGTCTGCTCGACGCCGGGCGAGCGGCGCAGCCGGTCGCCGAGCTCGACGAGATTCTGGCCGTACACGGCCCACGTCACGAGCCCTTGCGAATCGATGACCTGTTTCGACGTGCCCTGCGCGAGCAGCTTGCCGTAGGCGATATAAGCGAGCTTGTGGCAGCGTTCCGCTTCGTCCATATAGTGCGTGCTGACGAGCACCGAGATGCCGCGCGCCGCGAGGCGATGCAACTCTTCCCAGAAGTCGCGGCGCGCGCTCGGGTCGACACCTGCGGTCGGTTCGTCGAGCAGCAGCAGTTCCGGCTCATGGAGCATGCACGCGGCCAGCGCGAGACGCTGCTTCCATCCGCCCGACAGTGCGCCGGCCAACTGCTTCGCACGGCTTTGAAGGCCAAGCTGTTCGAGCGCGCGATCGACCGCCTCGCGGCGGTTCTTCATCTCGTAGATGCGCGCGACGAAGTCGAGGTTTTCGCGGATCGTCAGATCTTCCCAATAGGAGAAGCGCTGCGTCATATAACCGGTGCGCCGCTTGATCTGCGCGCTGTCCCGCACGATGTCGTAGCCGAGACACGTGCCGCTGCCGGAGTCGGGCGTCAGCAGTCCGCACATCATGCGGATGCAGGTGGTCTTGCCGCTGCCGTTGGGGCCGAGAAAGCCGAAAATCTCGCCGCGCTGCACGCGCATCGTGACATCGTTGACCACGTGCTTGCTGCCGAAATGCTTGTTCAGCCCCTGCACGTCGATCGCGTACACGGGGTCGCTGGCATTGCCGGGGGGCGCGGGCGCACTCATTGCAGCGTGACCGTGACGGGCTGGCCGGGCCGCAGCTTCGGCGCATCGGCGGTCTGTGGTCGGGCTTCGACCATGAACACGAGTTTCGCGCGGCTTTCGTTGCTGAAGATCACCGGCGGCGTGTACTCCGCCTGGTCCGAAATGAAGCTGAGCACGGCCGGCACATCGGCCGCGCAACCGTCGCAATGAATCGATACGCGACGGCCCGGCGCGAGCGAACCGACCACTCCCTGGGGCACGAAAAAGCGCACCTTGACGTTCTCCGGCGGCAGCATGCGCACGACGGGGCTGCCGGCCGGCACCCATTCGCCGCTGCGATACATCGTGTCGAACACGAGGCCGGCGTGCGGCGCGTGCACGCTTTTCTGATCGAGCTTCCATTGGGCCTGGCCGAGCTGGGCCTGCGCCGCGTCGACCTGCGCCTGCTGCGCGCGGATCTGTTCGATCCGCCCAGGCAGACGCGCGACGGCCAGCTGGCTTTGCAACTCACGCACGTGCGCGGCGCTCGACAACGCGGTCGCGCGCGAGTCGTCGAGCTGGCTTTGCGCGATGCCGCCCGCGCCGAATTGCTGTTGGTCGCGGCGGAACTGCGTCGCGGCGCGCGCCGCATCGGCTTCGGCCTGCACGAGTTGCGCGCGCGTCACAGCGACTTCCGGCGGACGCTTGCCGGTTCCAAGGTCGGCAAGCTGGGCGCGGGCCGAGCGCAATTGCTCGGCCGCCTGCGCGACGGCGTCGGTTTCGTTCTGCGCTTCGAGCGCGAAGAGCGGCGTGTTCTGCGCGACGGTCTGCCCGCGCGAGACCGCGAGCTCGGTCAACTGTCCCGCCTGCGAAGACGCGAGGTACAGGAACTCGCCTTCCACATAGCCTTGCCACGTGTTCGCCGGTGGTCGCGAACAGCTTGCGCACGCGATGCACAGCGCGAGCAACGCGGCACGTCGGGATGAGCTGGCGAACACGATCATGACGGCTTCCCCTTCGCGCGGCGTGCGGTGGACGTCGCCCCGGTTGCGGCCTTGGCGTTGGTCTCGACCGCCGTGGTTGCGCTCATGCCCTGCGCGAGCAGCGCGACGACATGGCGTTCGAGCGTCGCGCGATCGAACGAGGTGCGCGGATTCAGGCGCTGCCAGATCCTCGCGGTTGCCTGCGGCAGCATCACCAGAGCGAGCACCGAGTTGAACAGCAGCAACGGTTCGAGCTGGGCGTTCAACTGACCCGACGCGCAGCCACGCGCGATGTTCTGACCGAACGCGGCGAGCTTTTGCACGGGGATGCGCGCAAACGCGCGCTCGCGCAGCAAACCGCCTTCGTTGACGATCTCGCGCAGCCAGAGCGAAGGCAGCCACGGCATGGTTTCGGTGACATCGAACATGCGCTTGACGATGCCTTGCGTCAGTGCGAGCGGTTCGTCGTGTTCGGGATCGACCGGGTCCCAGATCGCGCCGAACGCGGCGACGAGCCTTTCCTCGAACAACGCGTCGAGCAGCTTTTCGCGCGTCTGGAACCAGTAGTGCACCATCGCGGATGTCACGCCGCTCGCCGCCGCGATCTGCGCAACCGTCGTGTTGGCGATACCGCGCTCGGCGAACAGCGCCACCGCGACATCGAGCAGATGTTCGCGTGCGTCGAAGTCCTGCGGATGAGGACGGCGACCCATTCGGGAACGGGCGGCTTGCGGCATGGACACCAGACTAATTGATGAGTTAGTTAGTTTTAACTCATTGATATTAGGATATTTTCCGGTATGGCGAAGGAGGGGAAACCCCTGGCGGCTGGCGGCCTTTATTCTCTCGTTGATCCGCGTCAGGAAACGCGCGACGTCACTGCCTGGTAGCTTCGCTTTCGCCGTTCCGCCTGGCGTTAAGCTGACAATGGACGGCAGCCGGCATCCCCGCGCGAAGCGCATTTTCGCCGGAAATTTCTATACTTTCTCTAGCGCACACCCGGCACGATCCAGCCCGTACGACCCAAACGAATTCACATCAACGAAACGAAAGAATCGAAGCGAACCCGCGGCGCGGCCCTCACGGCTCACGCGCGATTCGTATGAGGAGGGAGACATGGCACATTCCGCATCCGCCGCGCCGGCGAAGGAAGGCCACGGCGAAGCCTCGCCGGCTCTGCCAGCGCTCGCGCTGGCCGCGCTCGGCGTGGTCTATGGCGACATCGGCACGAGCCCGCTCTATACGCTCGCCACCGTGTTCGATCCCAGCAACGGTCTCACGCTCAATGCTTTCAATATCGTCGGCATCGTCTCGCTGATCTTCTGGTCGCTGATGATCGTCGTTTCACTCAAGTACGTCGTACTGATCCTGCGGGCGAACAATCATGGCGAAGGCGGCATCATGGCGCTGCTCGCGCTCGCGGCGTCGTCGATCGCGTCGCGGCCGCGTTTGCGTCGCGGCCTCCTCGTGGTGGGCGTGATGGGCGCGGCGCTGTTCTTCGGCGATAGCGTGATCACGCCGGCCATTTCCGTGCTGAGCGCCGTGGAAGGGCTCGAAGTCGTCGAGCCCGGGCTCAAGACCTATGTGATTCCAGTGACGCTCGCCGCGCTCATCATCCTGTTCGTCACGCAAAAGCACGGCACCGGCGGCATCGGCGCCGTGTTCGGGCCCGTGATGGTGCTCTGGTTCGTCGTGATCGGCGTGGCGGGCGTTGCGAACATCATGGCCGCGCCGGTCGTGCTGTATGCGCTCAATCCGCTGGAAGGGCTCGGCTTCGTCATGCATCACCGCTGGCTCGCGTTCGTCGCGCTCGGCGCGGTGGTACTCTCGCTGACGGGCGCCGAGGCGCTCTACGCCGACATGGGCCATTTCGGCAAGCGACCCATCCGCCTTACCTGGTTCGGCGTCGTTTTTCCCGCGCTCGCGCTCAACTATCTGGGCCAGGGCGCGCTGCTGCTGGCGAACCCCGGCGCGGTGCAAAACCCGTTCTACCGCCTGTTCCCGCAGTGGGCCATCGTGCCGATGATCGTGCTGGCGACGATCGCCACCGTGATCGCCTCGCAGGCCGTTATTTCGGGCACCTATTCGATGACGATGCAGGCCATGCAGCTTTCCTTCCTGCCGCGCATGAACGTCGTGCATACGTCGGAGCGCGAGATCGGGCAAATCTACGTGCCCGGCATCAACTGGATCCTGTTGATCGCCGTGGTTGCGGCGGTGTTGGGCTTCCGCTCGTCCACGGCGCTCGGGTCCGCGTATGGCATCGCCGTGACCGGCACGATGCTCATCACCACGTTCCTGACGTTCTTCGTCGTGCATTACGCGTGGCGCTACAACTGGCTGCTGTGCCTGCTGTCCACCGCGTTCTTCTTCGTGATCGACGCGTTGTTCTTCTCGGCTAATCTGCTCAAGATCGTCGATGGAGGCTGGTTCCCGCTCGTGATCGGCGCGATCGTGTTCACGGTCATGGCGACGTGGGGACGCGGCTGGGAAATGATGCTGGCCGAGGCGCGCGTGCGGGCGGGAAAGACGCCGCTCAAGCCGTACCTCGCTGCGCTGCTCGAAAGTTCGCCGACGCGCGTGGGCGGCACGGCGATCTTCCTGACGCCGGACGCCGAAGCGGTGCCGCACGCGCTCGTCAACAACCTGCGGCACAACCGTGTGCTGCATGAGCGCACGGTTTTCCTGAGCGTAATAACGAAGAACGTGCCGTGGGTGGCCGACAGCGAGCGCGTGCAGATCAGGCCGCTGTGCACGGGTTGCTGGCACGCAACGGTGAAGTACGGATTCAAGGACGAAGTGGACTTGCCGCGCACGCTGGCCGCCTACAAATCGCCGGAACTGGCCTTCAACCTGGACGACACATCGTGGTTCCTGAGCCGCGCGGCCGTGGTGCCCAAACGCGGCCATGGCATGGCGCTATGGCGCGAGCGGCTTTTCGCGGTGATGCTGCACAACGTGGGCAATATCGCGGCGTTCTTCAAACTACCGGCCAATCGCGTGATCGAAGTCGGCGCGCGCGTGGAGATCTAGAGCGCGCCGTTCAGCAAGCGTGGAGCAGCGGCCGGGCTGCTTCGATACTCCTCGGCCCCGTAACCGCCGCGCCTGCGTAGTCAGCACGCGAGGCGGAGGCGAATCGCCCTTGTCCCACGCTAGCGTTGAGCGCCGCTTCGCAACGGCCCTCGGATACCTCGGGTTCGAAACTTGCTGGCCACGACCAACCCGCCGCTCGAATCGGCGCGCGCGTTTTGCTTCGCGGCAGGCTGGCATGGACGGACGCCCGCGCCGCATCCAACGAGGAGACGTGTCATGGGCGACGAGACTCACCAGAATCACGGACACGACCGCCGCCGCTTTCTTGCGGGTGTGGCCGCGGTGGCCGGCAGCGTTGCGCTATCGGGTTGCGGAGGCGGCGGTGGATTGGGCGGAGACGGCCAACCGGGCGGAGGGAGTGCCAGCGACCCCACGCCCTCGATTACCGACATCCCATCGCCCAACGCCGCCGACCGCTACAGCCTGCCGCGCCCGGCGTTGCCCGCGCCGGCCAGTTCGGGCATCGACTTCATCGTGCTGGTCACGATGGAAAATCGTTCCTTCGACCATTTCCTCGGCTGGGTGCCGGGGGCCGAGGGCATGCCCGCGAACCAGCACTTCAAAGACGCGTTCGGCGCGACGCAAACGCCGTTTTCCCTCGCGGCGAATGCCGCGTACGGCTATCAGGCGTGCGCCTACCAGGACCCCAATCACAGCTTCTCGGGGGCTCGCACGCAACTGGCATCGGGTGCGATGAATGGCTGGCTGCTCACGCCGGGCACGAGCCTGATCCCGGGCGACCTGCTGCCTATCGGCTACTACACGTCGGCCGATCTTCAATTTTTCAACGCCGTGGCGAGCAGTTATACGATCGGCGACTTCTACTTCAGCGGCATCCTGACCAGCACCTTTCCCAATCGCCTCTATCTGCATAGCGGCGCAACGGATCGGCTCGACGACAGCACCGACACTTCGTCACTCGCCACGATCTGGGACAAGCTGAGCGACGGCAATATCGACTGTCACTACTACTTCCACGACGTGCCGTTCACGGCGCTTTATGGCACGCGTTATCTGGGCATTTCGCGCCCGTTTGCGGATTTCCTCGTGAATGCCGCGGCCGGGACGCTGCCGCCATTCTGCATGGTCGATCCGTCTTTCACGGGCGAGCCGGAAGGCGTTTCCACCGACGATCATCCGCATGCCGACATCCGCGACGGCGAGGCGTTTCTCGCGCAGGTCTACGAGGCGCTGCGCACGAGCCCGACGTGGAGCCGCACGCTGATGATCGTCGTCTACGACGAATGGGGCGGCTTTCTCGAGCACGTGGTGCCGCCCACCAGGCCGATCAGCAACAGCGAGCTCACACTCGGCAACGACGGCAAGCTCGGCTTTCGCGTGCCGCTCGCGCTGCTTGGCCCGCGCGTGCGCGCGAACTCGATCACGCGCTATCCGTTCGACCCCAGCTCGATTCACGCGCTGCTGCAATGGCGCTTCGGCTTACAGCCGCTTGGCGTGCGCGGCAGCGATCCGGCGACGTTCAATCTCGCCTACGCGCTCGCTCTCGACGACCCGCCGCGCACCGACGCTCCCGCGTTCACGGTCGCCCAAGGGCCGTTCGGCGGGACGTGTCTGGGGGCGGCGGCGCCTTTGCCGTCAAGCTCCGTAGCGGCGATCGATCAGTCGCAAAAGCTGGCGATCAACCCGACGGCGGACCGCTTCGCGGATCTGCGCGCGAAGGCGGCGTCTCTAGGATTCCGGACCGGAGGCTAAGCTGGGTTTCCGCTTAAAATGAGCGGGCCGCAAGCCGGCGCCGGACCGGGCCGCGCTGGATTCTGAATGGCAGCGCGCACGGCAGGATGCACGGTCTGATGAAGGCTCATGCCTTCAGCGCAGTTTGGTGAGAAACGCTTGCGCGCGACATCGTTTTGCGAAGCGGGCCCCGCACTTGTTGGCGAGACCGTCTCGAAGCCCCGCGGCAGCGTGCAGCATGTCATCGGCGCGCGCGGCGGGCCGCCTACGTCGACCTCACCGCGTCGCCCTCAACGGGTCCGCCGATGCCATTTCGTTACGATCTTCCCGTTTGGTGTTCCCGCGAGCGGCCGTACCGCCGCGTTGTAGCCTCCGTGGCCGCCGCGCTGGCGTTCGCCGCAAGCACCAGCGTCATTGCGCAATCCGCGCCGACGGTCGCCCAGACCCAGGCGGCCGCGCCGGCCGTTACGCTGCCCGCATCGGCCGCCGCCGCGAATGCCGCCAGCAGCGCCGCGGACCGGCACGTCGAAAACACGGATCACGCGCAGCCGTCGCCGGTCGTGCCGACGCCGCCGTCCGAGCTGTACGGCGAGCTGTATCGCGACGTCGAACTCGCGCATCTTTACCCGGACAGCAAGACGTTTGCCGATATGTCGCCAGGCGAGCCGCCGGCCCAGGTCATCGCCGACTACGACAGCCAGCGTGCTCAGCCGCGCTTCGACCTGAAACAATTTGTCGAACAGCGCTTCACGCTGCCCCCGCGCGCGCCGAAGCGCTACGCGTCCGATCCCGACGAGAGCGTCACCGCGCACATCGATACGCTGTGGAGCGTGCTGCGCCGCGAACCGGATGCGAGCGCGAGCCCGTACTCGTCGCTGTTGCCGCTGCCGTCGCCGTACATCGTGCCGGGCGACCGCTTCGACGAGATCTACTACTGGGATTCGTACTTCATCCTGCTGGGGCTCGACGCGAGCGGCCAGCACGCGCTCGTCGACGACGAGCTGAACAATTTCTCGACGTTGATCGACCGCTATGGCCACATCCCCAACGGCAATCGCACGTATTACCTGAGCCGTTCGCAGCCGCCGTTCTTCGCGCAGATGGTGCAGCTCGTCGCGCGGAAGGAGGGCGATCAGGTCTACGCCCGCTATCTGCCCGAGCTGCGCCGTGAATACGCGTACTGGATGGCCGGCAGCGACCGTCTCGCGCCGGGCAACGCGGCGCGCCATCTCGTGCGCCTCGCCGACGGTACGCTGCTCAATCGCTACTGGGACGAGCGCGCGGCGCCGCGCGACGAGTCGTACCGCGAGGATGTGATGACGGCGCAGCGGATGCCGCAACGCGATGCGCAGGATTTGTGGCGCAACCTGCGCGCGGGCGGCGAAACCGGCTGGGACTTCAGCTCGCGCTGGTTCGCCGACGGCAGGACGCTCGCGAGCATCGACGTGACCTCGCTGGTGCCAGTGGACCTGAACTGCCTGATGGTGGACCTCGAACGCACGCTCGCGAAAGCCTACCGTGTGACCGGCGACGCAGGCCACGCCGAAAACCTCGAACTACGTGCCCGGGTGCGCGCCGATGCGATCCGCCGGGTGCTGTGGGATCCGCAACTGCACGCTTTCGGCGACTACGACTTCGTGCACCGCACGCTCACGCACCGGCTTACCGCCGCGACGGTGTACCCGCTTTACGCCGGCGTCGCGACACGCAACGACGCGCGCGAAGTGGCGCAGACGATCCGGCGCGATCTGCTGCGTCCGGGCGGTCTCGCGACGACGCGGACCAACACCGGCCAGCAGTGGGACGAGCCGAACGGCTGGGCGCCGCTGCAGTACCTCGCGGTGATCGGGCTGCGCCGCTATAGCGAGCCGGAGCTCGCGCGCGATATCGCGACGCGCTGGATCCGCACCGACGTCGCGTACTACCAGCGCACCGGCAAGCTGGTCGAGAAGTACGACGTCGACGCGAGCGGCAAGTCGGCGGGGGGCGGCGAGTATCCGCTGCAGGACGGCTTTGGCTGGACCAATGGCGTGCTGCGCGTGCTGATGCAGCTCTATCCGGATGCGGTGAGTTCGACGCGGCCGGCCGATCTGCCGGGCGGCGCGGTGGGGGTGTCGGATGCGGCGGCATCGGCGGCGGCTGCGCCGCAGACGTCGCACAGCACGTCGCCCGCGGGCCACTAGTTGCAAACGAGGCGCGCAGCCAGGCCCGCGCGTTCCGAAGAGGTAGTAGCGATACCAGGATGATCGGTTGACTGCCTGGCGGCGGCGCAGCCCGTTACGATGCTTTGGATAGCTCGAACAGACCCTCGTCACCCTGGAAAGCCTCGAAGATGAATCGCAAGCTCGACGTACCATCGGCCGAACCGGTGCCGCCGCAGGCGCAGGCCACGGCGACAGCCAAGGCCGCCCCGCCGGCCGGCGATGAAGCCGCCGCGCATTGGCAGCGCAATCTGTGCGTGTGCGTGTTCGGCTCGTTCACGACCATCGTCGCGATGACGCTGCTGCTGCCGTTCCTGCCGCTCTATGTCGAGCAGCTCGGCGTAAAGGATCATGCGGCGATCGTGCAGTGGTCCGGCGCCGCGTTCGGCGCGACCTTCTTCAGCGCCGCGCTCGTCGCGCCCCTGTGGGGCAAGCTCGCGGACCTCTACGGCCGCAAGCTGATGCTGATCCGCTCGAGCCTCGGCATGGCGGTCGCGATGTCGCTGATCGGCATGGCGCACTCGGCGTGGCAGCTGGTCGCGTTGCGGCTGCTCGCCGGGTTGCTCGGCGGCTATGCGTCGGGCTCGATGATCCTCGTCGCGACGCAGACGCCGAAGGCGCGTTCGGGCTGGGCGCTCGGCGTGCTGTCGTCGGGGATCATGGCGGGCAATCTGGTCGGCCCGCTGATCGGCGGCTTCCTGCCGCCGTTGATCGGCATCCGCGCGACCTTTTGGGCCTCGGGCGCGGCGATCTTCGTCGCCTTTCTCGCGACGGCGTTCCTGATTCGCGAAATGCCGGTTCGCAAGCGCGCGGACAGCGCGCCGAAGCAGGGCGCGTGGGCCTCGGTTGACGACAAGGGGCCGGCCATCGCGATGCTTGCCACGGGTCTGCTGCTGATGGTCGCGAACATGTCGATCGAGCCGATCATCACCGTCTACGTCGCTCAGCTTACGAAGCCTCAAAGCGTGACGATGATCGCGGGCTTCGTGATGTCGGGCGCGGCGCTCGGCAGCGTGATCTCGTCGTCGCGTCTCGGCAAGTTCGCCGATCGCGCCGGGCACTGGAATGTGATCGTCGGCTGCCTCGCCGTATCGGCGGTGTTGCTCGTTCCGCAGGCGTTCGTCACCGCGAGCTGGCAGCTGATCGTGCTGCGTTTCCTGATGGGGATGGCACTGGGCGGCCTGTTGCCGTGCATCGCGAGCGTGATCCGCCATAACGTGCCGGCGAGCGTGACGGGCGCGATCCTTGGGTACTCGGTGTCGTCGCAATACGCGGGGCAGGTGGCCGGCCCGTTGCTGGGCGGTTTCGTCGGCGGACACGTCGGCATGCGCGCGGTGTTTCTCGGCACCAGCGTGCTGATGGCGCTCGGCGCGCTCGCGAACTGGCGCGTGAAGTCGGGCAGGGCACGGGCAGCGGTGGCGCGCTGATACAAGCCACCTCGACGGTCAACACGTTTGCCATTCCGGCGCAAACACCTTTCCCCTGGGCGACCAGCGCCCGCGTAAACCCCAGCGCGCGTCTAGCCAGAACCCGCTTTGCTCCTTTTTTTATTCATGCTACTGTGAATCGCAGTTCGTCAGGCTATGCAAATTTACATTGCGACCAGCCGAGGCGGAGCGGGGGTGGCCTGACGCCGCCACCCCGCCGGACACACCCCAACGTGTAATCCCGACCAAGGAGAAAGCGCGGTGACGCAGGTTCCGATCGACGGTAGCAGCATCGTTTCCGCGCGCGCTTTGTCCCACCCACGTCTGTCCCCGGCGAAATGGTTCGTCAGGGCGGGCGTCGCGCTCATCTATCTGTTCATGCTGAGCCCGCTGATCTTCGTGATCTGGCTGAGCTTCTTCAAGGACGCGATCATCACGTTCCCGCCGTCCGGCTACACGCTGTCGTGGTACGTCAACGCATGGCGTAACGACGCGTTCGCGAATGGTTTCGTGCTGTCGCTGAAGCTCGCGGCGGGCGCCGCGATCGGCGGCGTGGTGCTCGGTATCGCCGCCTCGCTCGCACTTGCGCGCTACCGGTTTGCTGGGCGTCGCCTCGTCAGCAACACGCTGCTGCTGCCATTAGTCGTGCCTGGGATCGTCGCCGGCATCGCGACCTATCTGTTCTATCTGCGCGCCGAGAATGCGCTCGACACCGACATCGTCGGCACATTCGGCGGCCTGCTGCTCGCGCATATCTGCCTGACGATCCCATGGACGATCCGGCTCGTCACCGCGAGCCTGGGCCAGCTCGACACCACCGTCGAGGAGGCGGCGCGCAATCTCGGCGCCGGTGCGTGGCGCACGCTGTGGCGCGTCACGTTGCCGATGCTGCGGCCGGCGATCGTCGCGTCCACGCTGTTCGGCTTCATCGTCTCGTTCGAGAACCTCGAGATGACCTTGCCGCTCGTCGGCCCCGGCAAGACGACGTTGCCGATCGCAATCATGCAGTACCTCGAATTCAATCTCGACCCAACCATTGCGGCGGTATCGGCCGCGCAGATCGTGCTGCTTGGCATCGTGATGCTGATCACCGATCGTTTCGTGAAGCTCGGCAAGGTGATCTGATCATGGCTCAGGTATCCCTGCGCAATCTGCGCAAGCAGTACGGTGCGACGACCGCGGTCGCCGACGTGTCGTTCGATATCGCCGAGGGCGAGCTGGTCGCGTTCCTCGGCCCGAGCGGCTGCGGCAAGACGACGACGCTGCGCATGGTCGCGGGCTTCGTCGAGCCGAGCGACGGCGAAATCTGGATCGGCAACACCGAGGTCACGCGGCTCGCACCCGACAAGCGCAATACCGGCATGGTATTTCAGCGCTATGCGTTGTTTCCGCACATGACCGTCGCGCAGAACGTCGCGTTCGGTCTGGAAATGCGGCGTGTACCGAAGGCGGAGCGCGACACGCGCATTCGCGAGGCGCTCGACATGGTGCAGCTGAGCTCGCTCGCCGAACGCTATCCCCGGCAGTTGTCCGGCGGCCAGCAGCAGCGCGTCGCGATTGCGCGCGCGCTCGCGATCCGGCCCGACGTATTTCTGCTCGACGAGCCGTTGTCGAATCTCGACGCGAAGCTGCGCGTCGAGGTTCGAGAAGAAATTCGCGCGCTCCAGCAGCGTCTCGGTCTCACGACCATCTTCGTCACGCACGATCAGGAGGAAGCACTTGCGATGGCGGACCGCGTGGCCGTCATGCACGACGGACGCGTGCAGCAGATCGGCAGCGCGGACGCGTTGTACGAGCGGCCCGCCAATCCGTTCGTCGCCAGCTTCCTGGGCCGCATGAATTTCCTCGCGGGCCACGTCGACAACGGCCAGTTCATCACGGCGAACGGCGAAAAGATCACGGTCAACGCCGCCGCGCGCAATGCCAACACGCTCGGCATCCGACCCGAGCGCCTGCGTCTCGCCGCGGCGCCCGAGCACAGCGAAGCGTCGATCCCGGTCCGGCTGGCCGACCGGATCTATCTCGGCGCGACCGTCGAATTGCGCCTCACGAGCGAGCGCGGCCAGAGCCTCGTCGCGCTCGTGCCGAACACCGCGCACGCCGGTGCCGGCGCATGGTTGCCGGGCGACACGCTGCACGCGTGCTTCAGAACCGAAGATTGCCTGCTTTTTTCCGCCTGAAGGACCATAAAATGAGCTATCCCATCACGCGCCGCACGTTTCTGAAAGCTGCTTCCGGTCTGCTCGTCGCTCCGTCGCTCGGTTTCGATCCGCGTACGGCATTGGCGGCCGACGCTTGCCCCAACGTCGTCGTCGGCACGTGGGGCGGCGATTATCTGAACCTGCTCGAACAGAACATCGGCAAGCCGATCATCGAGGCCGCTGGCGGTCGCGTCACGTACGACTCGGCGGATCAGATCGGCCGCATGACGAAGCTGCGCGCGGAGAAGATGTCGCGTCACGGTTCGCTCGACGTCGCCTGTCTCGCCGACATCGACATGTTCGACGTCAATCGTTCGGGGGTGCTCGAACCGCTCGACACGAAACTGGTGCCGAACTCGGCGCGCACGATCGAAGCGCTGCGCCGCCCGTATTCGATTCCGCACATCTTCAGTGCGATGGTGATCGTCTACAACCCGGAGAAGTTTCAGGCGAAGCCCGATTCGCTCGCGGTCGCGCTCGATCCGAAACTGAAGGGACGGGTGGGTTTTTCCGACATTCTGTACAACTTCAACGTGCTGCAGTCTTCGCTCGCGGCGGGCCAGCACAATGGCGACACGGCGGCCGGCATCCAGTTTCTGCGCGAGGTGCGCAAGCAGCAGCCGAAGGTCTATCCGTCGAACGAAACGGTCGCGGCGGCGCTGAAAAGCGGCGAAATCTGGATGACCTGCATGTGGAAAGCGCGCGCGCTGCAGTGGAAGAAAGGCGGCGTGCCGGTCGACTACGCGTTCCCGAAAGAGGGCGGCGTGCCGGTCACGTTCGAGGCCGCCGTGCCGAAGAACGCGCCGACGCGTGCGTGCGGCTTCAACTATCTGAACGCGATGCTCGATCCGCGCGCGCAGGTCGGCTTCGCCGAGACGATGGGCTATGCGCCGACCGTCACCGACGCGGCCTTGCCGCCGACGCTGCAACAGAGCGTCGGCTTCACGAATGCCGAGCTCGATCGCCTCGTGAAAGTCGACTACGCGCGTTTCACCGCGGAAAAACCGGCGCTGCTCGACTTCTGGAACAAGGAATTCAAGCCGGGACTTTGAACCATGACGACGAGCGCACTGAACGCCGCGCCGCGGCGCCGCGACTTCGCCGGGGGCCTGCTCGCAACGCCTGCCGTGTTGGTCGTGCTATTCGTGATCGTGCTGCCGGGCGTGCAACTGGTGCGCTACAGCTTCAATCATTTCGACTCGGTCCAGATGATGCAGGCGGCGTTCACGCTCGAGAACTACGTCCAGTTTCTGACCGATCCGTACTACCACACGGTGCTGTGGACCACGATCAAGGTGGCCGCGCTGTGCACGGCGCTGTCGCTCGTACTCGGTTTTCCGGTCGCCTATGTGCTTGCTAAAACGCAGAGCCGCTTCAAGAGCCAACTGGTGATGCTGCTGGTGTTTCCGCTGCTGGTCGGCAACGTCGTGCGCGCGGCGGGTTGGATGGTCATGCTCGGCAACGCGGGTTTCGTCAATGCGATGCTGATGGCGCTCGGCCTCGTCGATCAACCGGTGCGGCTGCTGTATACGCCGTTCGCGGTGGTGGCCGGCACCACCGCCGTGGTTCTGCCGTACATGATCCTGACCTTGCAGAGCGTGCTCGAAGGCCTCGATTTCTCGATCGAGGAAGCCGCGCGCAATCTCGGCGCGAGCTTCGCTCAGACGCTCGCGCGCGTCGTGCTGCCGATCGCGGCGCCCGGCGTCGCGGCCGGCACGATGCTCGTGTTCATTCTGTGCATGAACGCGTACGCGACACCGGTTCTGCTCGGCGGCACCGGCATCACGATGATGACGCCGGCAATCTACGACCAGATCGCCAAGGCGAACAACTGGCCGTTCGGGGCCGTGCTGTCGATCGTATCGATGGTCGTCACGTTTGCGCTGGCGCTGTTGTCGCACTGGATCATCCAGCGGCGCTACGCGAAGACGATGATGACCTGAACTGGCAGGGCGCGCCGCGGGCTGGTGGGTGGGATGCGCCTCTCCTTAATTCTTCTTCCTGAAGGAACGACAGATGCCAATCCTCACCGACAAGACTCGCGCTTACCGTCACGACCTGATGCAAAAACTGATGGAACGTCAGCGAGTCGATGCGCTCATCTTCACGTCCGCCGACTTCTTCCAGTGGGCGACCAATTTCCACGTCGACGTGCAGACCTGGGAGCGGCCGATCGCCGTGTGCGTGCCGCTGTCGGGCGAGCCGTTCGCGATCATGAACGAGCTGTCGACGCATCACGTGATGATGGCGCGCGAGCGCGGACATCTGTGGCTCGACGATATCTCGTTCTACTCCGAGCATCCGCGCGTGGTCGAGCGGCAGCCGCTACTCGCGGAAGTCCCGGAGCTGATCGCCGCGCGTTTGCGTGCCGCCGGGCTTGGCGCATCGCGAATCGGCGTCGAAGCCGCCGGCGGTCCGCTCGGCCGCGCGGCGGCGGCGCTGCCAGACGCGAAGTTCCTGCCGATGCTCGCCGAGCTGCGCTCGTTGCGCTGGGTCAAGCACCGGGAGGAGATTGCCATCATGCGGGCCGCCGCAAGCCTCGCCGATTGGGTGCAGGACCGCTATCGCGAGAACATTCGCCCCGGACGGCTCGTTCAGGAACTCGACTATCAGATGGCCGCCCTGATGGTGACCGAAGGCGCGCGCCGCTTTCCTGGCGAGAACCTCGAAGTGATGCGTTGCTGGACCTTGTCGGGACCGGCATCGGCGTCGCCGCACGGCGACGGTGCGTCGTGCGGCGCGCAGATCAAGGCGGGCGACGGTCTCGTCAATATCGTGATTCCGCGTTTGAACGGTCTCGTGATCGAGAACGAGCGCACCTGGTTCTGCGGCAAACCGGGCGCCGAGCAGGCGCGTTTTCATGAGGTCGCGCGCGCGGCCAACGAGGCGGCCGTCGCGGCGGCCGTCACGGGTCAGCCGGTTTCGGGTATCGACGCGGCCGCGCAGGCGGTGATCGAGCAGGCCGGCTGCGCAAAGTACATCCGTCATCGCACGGGGCATGGCATGGGCATCATCGGTCACGAGTATCCGGACGACATGGCGTTCAATCACCGCGCGCTGCTGGACAACGAGGTTTACTCGGCGGAGCCCGGCATCTATGTGTACGGCCTCGGCGGTTTCCGGCTCGACGATTCGGTCGTGACCGGCCCGACGCCGGAGCTGCTCACGAAGACCCCGCGCACGCTCGCGCACGCGACCATCGATTGAGTCGCGCAGCGCGCGACACCCTTCAACGTTGGAGATGACCCGGATCTTGTACCGGGAGGAGACCTGATGGAGTCGATTCTGTTCTCGCACTGCGCGCTGCTCGATCCGGCTGCCGGCGAATTGCGTGAGGACCACGCGGTGCTGGTGGAAAACGGACGCATCAAGGAGGTCTCGGACCGGCCGATCCGCAGCGCGTCCGCACGCGAAATCGACCTGCGCGGCAAGACGCTGATGCCTGGCCTGATCGATTTGCACGTGCACGTGCATGCGACGCAGCTCAATCTCGCAGCACAGGTGAACTTGCCGAACGTGCTGATCACGCTGAAGTCGTTGCCGTTGTTGCAAGGCATGCTTCGGCGTGGCTTCACGACAGTGCGCGATGCGGGTGGCGCGGGCTTCGCGCTCAAACAGGCGTTGGAACAGGGGCTCGCCGAAGGTCCGCGCCTGTTCGTGTCGGGCCGCGCGATCAGCCAGACTGGCGGACACGGCGACATGCGCGGCCGCAGCGACTACATCGGCACCGATAGCCCATGCGCGTGTTGCGCGCGGGTCGGCGCGATATCGCGTGTCGCCGACGGCGTCGATGCCGTGCGTCGCGCGGTGCGTGAAGAGCTGCAGATGGGTGCCGACCAGATCAAGATCATGGCCTCGGGCGGCGTCGCCTCGCCCACCGATCCGGTCGGCGCATGGGGCTATTCGGAAGACGAGATCAGGGCGATCGTCCACGAGGCGCGGGCGCGCGGCACCTACGTGCTCGCGCATGCGTACACGGCCGAGGCGATCGCGCGCGCGGTACGCTGCGGCGTTCGCACGATCGAGCACGGCAATCTGGTCGACGAAGCGGCTGCGCGGGTGATGGCCGAGCACGGCGCGTTCGCGGTGCCGACGCTCGTCACCTACGACGCGCTCGCGAACGAAGGCGAAGCGCTCGGCCTGCCCGCCGATAGCGTCGCGAAGATCGGGAGCGTGCGCCAGGCGGGCCTGCGTTCGCTCGAAATCTTCCGCGCGGCGGGCGTGCCGATGGGCTTCGGTAGCGATCTGCTCGGCGAATCGCAGCGTCTGCAAAGCGATGAATTCCGCTTGCGCAGCGAAGTGCTGACGCCGCTCGAGATCCTGCGCAGCGCAACGGTGGTCGGCGCGCAGGTGCTCGGCCAGGTCGGGCAGCTCGGGCAGATCACGGCAGGCGCGCACGCCGACATGCTCGTCGTCGACGGCAATCCGCTTGCGTCGCTCGACTGTCTGCTGGGGCAGGGCGAGCGCATTCCGGTCGTGATGAAGGGCGGTAGAATCCATGCCTTTGATTTGCCGGCGTGACATGCGCAGCGCTCGCTTGCGAGCGAGGTTGACAGCGGGGAGCGCCGGCGGCCCATGCAATCCGGAGAGAACGGATGGACTTTCGGCACATCGACGCATTCAGGGCGCTGATGCTCACGCGCACGACGACCCGCGCCGCGCAGGTCATCGGCACTTCGCAGTCGGGCATCAGCCGCCTGATTACCGATCTGGAGCGCTCGACCAGTCTCACGCTGTTCGATCGCAGCCGCGGCCGGCTCGAACCGACCGTCGAAGCCCTGGCGCTGTTCGAGGAAGTCGAGCGGCGCTATGCCGGCCTGGACAACATCCGCGAGTTCGCGCTGAGCTTGCGCAATCCGTCGACCGCGGTGATTCGCGTGGGTTCGGTCGTATCGTTCGGGCTCGGCTACTTCGCGCGCGTCGTGGCGAACTTTCATCGCCGGCATCCGGCCGTGCAGATTGCGTTGACGACCGGGGCATCGTCGCTGATTCGCGATCAGGTGGTGTCGCGTCAACTCGCGCTCGGTCTCGTCACGAATACCGTCGACGTGACCGGCACCGATTCGACCGCCTTCGCGCAGCTCGACGCGATCTGCGCGTTGCCGGCCGGTCATCCGCTGGGCAAGCGCAAGGTCATCAAGGTGGCGGATCTGCGGAATCAGCCGATCGTGTCGTACGATCTGCCCGACCTCGTGCGCTGGGGCATGGCTCAGGTGTTCGCGACCGGTCAGCTGCAATCGCAGGTGGTGGCGACCGCGCCGTATTCGGTCAACATCGCGACGATGGTCAAGGAAGGCCTCGGCATTGGTTTGTTGCATCCGGTGTCGGCGTACGACTTTCTCGACTCGAATCTGATCTTGCGCCGCTTCGAGCACGCAATGCCTTTCTATACGCTGAAGATCACGCCGCATGGCGCCGCGCCGGCTCCGCATCTCGACGAATTGTCGAAGGTGATGGAGGAGACGCTCGAAGAAGTGCTGGCGGCCGTGAATACGCGCTTGACGGCAGCGAGCTGACCGATTGCCGCTTCGCGGCGGCAGCGGCGTTCCCCACCTATCCAATGAAATACAGATCGGGCCACCGAGGCCCGGCGTCGTCCTTTGCGGCTTCTTTTCGAAAACGCATTTCTCCTGGAGCGAGTGTATGAATCACATCAACCAGCCACGCCGCCGTTTTCTTCGATCCACGGGGACGCTCGTCGCGGCCTCCGCGCTGGGTCCGTTCGCGATGAAAGCCAATGCGGCCGGTGCGTGTTCCGGTCAAGTGGTGGTCGGCACGTGGGGAGGCGACTATCAACGCCTGCTGCAACAGAACATCGATTCGCTGGTGACGCCTACCGGTGATGCGATCACCTATGCGGTCGGCAGTGCGCTCGCGCGGCAGACCACGATGCGTGCCGAAGCACACGGGCGGCGCAGCACGTTGGATGTCGCGCTGCTGCGCGATAACGACATGTTTCAGATGTACTCCGAAGGCACGACCGCGAAACTCGATGACGCGCTGCTGCCGAACCTTGCCAACGTGATTCCGCAATTTCGTCGCAGCTACGCGGTCCCGCACATCTTCAGCGCGCTCGTGCTCGTCTACGATACCGACACGGTGCGCACGCGCCCGGACGGTCTCGCCGCGCTGCTGGACCCTCAATTCAAGGGCAAAATCGGCCTGGTCGATGATCAGTATGACTATCTGACGCTCGCGGGCGCGCTTGCATCGGGTGGGCAAGCGAGCGATCTCGCACTCGGGCAGAAGTATTTGCGCGCGCTGCGCGAGGCATCGCCGCGAGTGTATCCGTCGGTCGATGCATTGGCGTCGGCGCTCAAGAGCGGCGAGATCGTCGTGACCGTCACGTGGAAGGCGCGCACGCTGCAGTGGAAGAAAGCGGGCCTCGCGGTCGATTACGTGTTCCCGAAGGAGGGCGCATTACCGGCCACGTTCGAGGCCGCGGTCACCGCGGGCAGTAAATCGTCCGCCTGCGCGTTTCCCTATCTGAATGCGATGCTCGATCCGCGTTCCCAGCGCGCGTTCGCCGAATCGATGGGCTACGCGCCGACGATCACGAACGCGAACCTGCCGCCGTCGTTGCAACAGGCGGTGGGCTTCTCGGGCAAGGAGTTGGAGCGGATCGTGCCGGTCGACTTCGCGATGCTGATGAAACACAAGACGGAAATGCTCGACTTCTGGAACAAGGACTTCCGCGCTGGACTTTGACCCTGAGGCTCCGCACATTTCTGCCTGCAAGACCCAAACACATGATCATTCTGACCAACAACGAAGGTAAATCCGGCATCGGCTTGACCGCGGAACTGCTGCGCAATGGCGGTGCCGGGCTCGACGCGGTCGAGGCAGGCATCCGGCTCGTCGAAGATGACGAAGAGGTGCGCACGGTCGGGCGTGGCGGCTGGCCGAATCTGCTCGGCGAAGTCGAGCTCGATGCGTCGGTGATGGATGGCTCGACGCTGCGGACCGGCGCGGTGGGCGGTCTGAAGGGCTTCAGGCATCCGGTGAGCGTCGCGCGCGCGGTGATGGAACGGCTGCCGCACGAGCTGCTGATCGGCGAGGGCGCCGCGCGCTATGCGGCCGAAACGGGTGCGGAGCGCTGCGAGCTGCTCGCCGAACATTCGCGCAAAGCGTACGCGCGCTGGTTCGACGGCGAAGTCAGCGCGACCGACAGGGCCGCGTGGCCGAATGTGCCGCTCGAACGGTACTGCCATGACGCGGTCGATCCGGAGATCGGCAAGGACACGACTGTTTTTCTTGCGCTCGACAGCGCCCGCAATGTCGTGAGCGGCACGAGTACATCGGGATGGGGCTGGAAATATCCGGGCCGTCTCGGCGACAGTCCCGTGATCGGCGCGGGCTCCTATGCCGATAGCCGTTACGGCGCCTGCGCATGCACGGGCGCGGGCGAGATGACGATCCGCGCCGGCACGGCGCGCGCGGTGGTGCTCTACATGAAAATGGGCATGAGCGTCGAGCGCGCGGTCAGCGAAGCGGTCGACGATATGCGCGCGCTCAAGGGCGGCTTGATCAGCCGCGTGACGATCCATGCGATCGATGCCGCGGGCAATCACCGCGTGGTGGCGGTCAATGGCTTGCCGGGCAATCACTACTGGGTGTGGACGCCAGCCATGGCGCAGCCGGAGCGCCGTGCTTGCGAGCTGATCCAGATCTCGGAGGGTGAGCCGCAGAGCAAGCGGATTGCGATGCAGGTTTATACCGACGTTTGAGGGCGACGCGTAGTGGCGATGTGGCCGTCCACGCATTGCGCGGACGGATAAGTTCGATCCGACGGTTCGTTCAGGTCGAATCAGTCGGGCAAAGACCTCGTAGCGATGCAGGCCCGGGCCTCGCGGACGATTATTCACGCATCGTGTTCAATGTCTCAACGCTACAGCGGCTAATTTCCGGCGCCCTTTGAGGCATGCTTGCACTCATCGAGCGCGCACCCCTTGAGGCGCGCCGTGCAACGGAGAACGAGACATGAGCAAGACATTCAGAATCGCCGCGATTCCCGGCGACGGCATCGGCCAGGAAGTGATGCCGGAGGGCGTGCGTGTGATGGAGGCGGCAGCCGCGAAGTTCGATCTGAAGCTGGAATTTACGCATTTCGACTGGGCGAGCTGTGACTACTACCTGGAGCACGGCAAGATGATGCCGGACGACTGGTGCGCCACGCTCAAGGAGTTCGACGCGATCTATTTCGGAGCGGTGGGCTGGCCCGACAAGGTGCCCGATCACATTTCGCTGTGGGGTTCGCTGCTGAAGTTCCGCCGCGAGTTCGATCAGTACGTGAACCTTCGGCCGGTACGTCTGTTGCCCGGCGTGCCGTGTCCGCTCGCGAATCGCAAGCCCGGGGATATCGACTTTCTCGTCGTGCGCGAGAACACCGAAGGCGAGTACAGCGCCGTGGGCGGCAAGATGTTCGAAGGCACGGAGCGCGAGTTCGTGCTCCAGGAGTCGGTGTTCACGCGCCAGGGCGTGGACCGCATCCTTCAGTACGCGTTCGAGCTCGCGAACGCGCGCGGACGCAAGAAACTTACGGCGGCTACCAAGTCCAACGGCATCTCGATCAGCATGCCGTACTGGGATGAGCGCGTAGTTGCGATGGCCGAAGCGTATCCCGACGTGAAGTGGGACAAGCAGCACATCGACATCCTGTGTGCGCGTTTCGTACTGCAGCCGGATCGCTTCGACGTGGTCGTGGCGTCGAACCTCTTTGGCGACATTCTTTCGGATCTCGGCCCCGCGTGCACGGGCACGATCGGTCTCGCGGCTTCGGCCAACCTGAACCCCGAGCGCAAGTTCCCTTCGTTGTTCGAGCCGGTGCACGGTTCGGCTCCGGACATCTTTGGGAAGAAGATTGCCAATCCGATCGCGATGATCTGGTCGGGTGCGATGATGCTCGACTTCCTCGGCAACGGCGACGCGCAATACAAAGCGGCGCACGAGGCGATCATGCGGGCCATCGAGAACGTGCTGGTGGAAGGGCCGCGTACCCCGGACATGGGCGGCGCGGCGAACACGGCGGACGTCGGCAAGGCTGTCGCCGCCGCGCTTTGAGCGGAAAGCGCGCGGGGTGTTCCTGCGGGACACCCCGTTATCTTTGACGAATGCTCGTCACCCGGAGTCAGCGAACGTTGATCACCCGGAGTCAGCGCGCGCCGATGCCGAACGGCGCGCTTCCCGTGGCCGCGGCTTCTTCGGCGGTCGGCTGCGCACCCGTGGTCGCGGCCGCCGTCATGTCGGCGGGCTGCGCCGCGCGGCACAGTGCCGTGAGCCACACATCCTCGCCGTGCGGCGCGACACGCGCGTAGCCTTGCTCCACCACCAGCCGCCACGTATCGTCGGGCAACAACGCGCGATACAGCACGCGATAGTCCGCGCGATGCGCGAGCGCGTCATTCACGCTCGCTTCGCGCGCCGCGCGGTCGTCGGAATGAATGTGCTGCGAAAGTTCGACGAAATGACGCGGCGCCCCGGCCGGATCGACGCCGAACAGGCGGCACCACTCGTCCGACACGATCAACTCGTCCTGCGCGCGCAGCCAGCGCCATGCACCGAAACCCGCGATGCGCGCAGCGTCGTTGAGCAACTGCAGGCGGCTTTCCAACGCGCGCTCCGCTTGCTTGCGCGCGCTGACGTCGATGGTGGTGCCCACCACACGCACGGGACGTCCGGCATCGTCCAGCAGCGTGGCGACGCGTGACTCGATCCAGCGGATCTGCCCGTCGGGAAGAATGATGCGGAAGTCCCACACGCGCGGCGCCGTGCTCGCAACGAGTTCCTTCAGGGACCCTTCGTTCAGCCAGATCGCGTCCTCGGGGTGCAGGATCTCCCAGAACTCGGCGTTGGTGTGAATCTCGCGGCCATAAAGCTTCGCGCAATTGCTCGAATAGATGAGCTCGTCGGTAACCAGATTCCATTCCCACGTCACGATGCCGGCCGACTCCTGCGCCTGTTTCATGCGCGCTTCGTTCGACATGATCTCGGCGGTGTAGCGGCGGCGCAGGTCGGTCATGGGCAGTTCCGTATTGCCTGCGATGCCGAGGTCCTTCACGGCTTCGTCGCCGTAGCGCAGCCAGACCCAGTTCACGTCGAGGAACGCCGCGAGGCGGCGCAGGTTCGAATAATCGATCTCGCCGCCGCGGGTCCACTTGTGCACGGCGGGTCGTGAAATGCCGACGGCGTCGGCCACTTGCTGCAAGCTCAGCTTCTTGTGCTCGAGCAGTACTTTCAGACGGAACGCGAACGTATCCTCGGACATCCATTTCCCTCTATGACGTATCGCGCGGTCGAACGGATCAGGCGAAAAGGGCGGCATAGGCCCCGGGCCCGAAAGAAGGGCCCGGGGCCTATGCCGCCGATGATGAATGGGGCGCGCGGCCGGGACAATGCGTGCGAGCGCCTATCTTTCGCTAGTTTAACGGATCGGCGCGAGGGCCGTTCCGTCAGGCGCTGCAGCGCTCTCGCGGGAATCCGTGCCGTGGAGGCCGGCCTACAGGTCGATCACGAGGCGTCGCGTGCGCGAGCGTGACACGCATAGCAGAATGGTCTTCTGCGCGGTTTTTTCGTCGTCATCGAGATACTGGTCGCGATGATCGGCCTCGCCTTCGAGGATCGCCGCTTCGCAGGTGCCGCACACGCCTTCGCGGCACAGCGACTCCACCGTCACGCCCGCGCGCTCGATGGCCTTGAGGATGGTCTCGTCCTCGCCCACTTCGAGCTCGATGCCCGACTTCGCGAGTAGCACGGTGAACGCCTTGCCGCCGGTGTCGGTAGCGGCGAACTGCTCCGAGTGCAGCTGTGACTTCGGCCAGCCCAGCAGCGCGGCGTTCGCGTAGACGGCGTCGTTCAAGCCCTGCGGGCCGCACACGTAAACATGCGCGTCGGTAGGCAGGCTCTTGAAGAGCTTGAGCAGGTCGAGACGCTGGCCCTCGCTTTCCACATAGCAGTGCACGTTGGCCGCGTGCGGGCCAGCCTTCAGTTCGTCGACGAATGCGCCGTGCTCGGGACTGCGGAATGCATAGTGCAGTTCGAGCTCGAGATCTTCAGGCCGATGCTCGGCGAGCTGCGCGAGAAAAGGGGTGATGCCGATGCCGCCCGCGATGAATACATGCCGCTTCGCGTCGCTCGCCAGCTCGAACAGGTTGGCGGGCGAGCCGATGGCGAGGCGCGTGCCCGCTTCGACCTTTTCGTGCATGAAGGCGGACCCCCCGCGCGAGGCCTCTTCGCGGCGCACGGCGATCTGATACCGGCGCGTGTCGTGCGGCGAACTCAGCAGCGAGTACGCGTTGTGGCGCCACGCTTCGCCGTCCTGCATGGAGACCAGCACATGGGCGCCGCCGTTGAAGGCGGGCAGTGGCGCGCGGTCGGGCAGTGCGAGCGTGAAGCGCTTGATGAGTGGAGTGAGTTGCTCGACGGCGACGACGTCGACAGCGATCGATTCGCGGGCGTTCATGTTGACTTCCTTGACTTCTGAATCCGGAGAAAAGAGCGGATGCGGCGCGGCCCGCATCCGCTCGAAGGTGAGCGCGTCGATTAACGCGAAACCCCCGCCATACAGAGGTACTTGATCGACAGGTAATCCTCGATGCCGTACTTCGAGCCTTCGCGGCCGATGCCCGACTGCTTGACGCCGCCGAACGGTGCGACTTCGTTGGAGATCAGGCCCGTGTTGATGCCGACGATGCCGTATTCGAGCTGATCGGCCACGCGCCAGACGCGGCCGATGTCGCGGCTGTAGAAGTACGCGGCAAGCCCGTAGATCGAATCGTTCGCGAGCTGCACGACTTCGGCGTCGCTCGAAAAACGCACGATGGGCGCGACCGGTCCGAAGATTTCCTCGGAGAGCACCGCCATGCCGGGCTTCGCGTCGGCGAGCACGGTGGGTGCGTAGAAGTTGCCGCCGCGCTCGTGCGGCGCACCGCCCGTGACCGCGCGCGCGCCTTGCGCCACGGCGTCGCGCACGAGGCTGTCGACCTTGTCGCGCGCCGCTTCGGTGATGAGCGGTCCGATGTTCACGCCCTCGGCGAAACCGTCGTCCACCTTGAAGGCGGCCACCCGCGCGGCAAAGCGCCGGCAGAACTCGTCGTACACCGAATCGTGTACATAGAAGCGGTTCGCGCAGACGCAGGTTTGCCCCGCGTTGCGATACTTCGAAAGCAGTGCGCCTTCGATCGCGGCGTCGAGGTCCGCGTCGTCGAACACGATGAACGGTGCGTTGCCGCCGAGTTCGAGCGACACTTTCTTGACGGTATCCGAGCACTGACGCATCAGCAGACGGCCTACTTCGGTCGAGCCTGTGAACGTGAGCTTCTTGACGAGCGGGCTCGAAGTCATCTCGAGGCCGATCTCGCGCGACTTGCCCGTGACGATGTTGATCACGCCGGCGGGAATGCCGGCCTCCTCGGCCAGCGCCGCAAGCGCGAACGCGGAGAGCGGTGTCTCGTTGGCGGGCTTGATGACGATCGTGCAGCCGGCGGCCAGCGCGGGACCGGCCTTGCGCGTAATCATCGCGGCCGGAAAATTCCACGGGGTGATCGCGGCGCACACACCCACCGGCTCCTTCGTCACGACCAGACGCTGGTCCGGGTTCGGGCTCGGGATCACATCGCCGTCGATGCGCTTGGCCTGCTCGCCGAACCACTCGATGAACGAGGCCGCGTAGCCGATCTCGCCACGTGCCTCCGCGAGCGGCTTGCCTTGCTCGCGGGTCATGATCTCAGCCAGCGCCTGCTGGTTCGCCATGATGAGCTCGAACCAGTTGCGCAGAAGGCGCGCGCGCTCCTTCGCCGTCGTGGCGCGCCACGCAGGGAAGGCGCGGTGCGCGGCCGCGATGGCCGCGCGCGCTTCGGCGGCGCCCATGTTCGGCACGTTCGCGATCAGCTCGCCCGTGGAGGGGTTGTAGACGTCGAGCGTGGCGCCGTCGTCGGCGTTGCGCCACTGGCCGTCGATATAGGCCCGCTCACGCAGCAGGCCGGGATGTTGCAGTGAATTCATGCGTGGCCCCTTATTCCTGGTACTGCTGGGCAAGCAGGTTGTGGAAGTGCGCAATGCCGTGCTCGCTGACGCCGCTGCGCTGACTGTCGACCATGATGCGTCCCTGGCCGCGATAGCCGCGCGACTTCAGGCCCTTCTGCACGCTCTCCACGAGGCGCAGGTCTTCCGGGCGGAACACGGTGCGATACCACTCGATCAGCTTCTGCTGCTCTTCGGTCGGCTCGTCGTTCAGGAAGTAGATGTCATAGTGCTGCAGCGTGACTTCGGCGCTCATCGGAAATTCGTAGATGACCGTCATGAAGTCGCCGCCCGGCGGCACGTTGAACATCGTGCAGGGCCACGCCCAGTAACCGCTGAAGCTCGGGTCCTTCACGGACGGATCGAGCTTGAACGAACGCTCCGACGACCGCGCGTGACCGAACTGCAGCGTCCAGTTGCCGTGCAGCGTGTGCGTGTACTGGTCGATCTTCACGGAATCCGAGAAGCCGGGGTGCGCCGGGCCGCAGTGGTAGCACTCGAGGTAGTTATCGACGATCGACTTCCAGTTGGCCGGCGTCTCGGTCACGAAGCGAGCGGCGAGCTTGAGGTCGTCGATCACGGGGCAGGCCTTGCGAAGGCTGGCTTCGAGGCCCGGCAGTTGCGATTCCACGCCCTCGGCGTCCGGGTTCAGGTTGATGAACACGAAGCCCGCGTACTCCTCTACGCGTACCGGCACGAGCGTCGAGTTTTCCTTGTCGAACGACTCCACGTGATCGCAGTTGTTGGCGTGCGCGAGCGCGCCGTCGAGCTTGAACGCCCAGGCGTGGTACGGGCAGGTGATAACGTTCTTCGCCTTGCCGCTGCCTTCGAGCAGCTGGTGGCCACGGTGCGGACAGACGTTATAGAAGGCGCGCAGCACCTTGTCTTTGCCGCGCACGAGCAGGATGCTCTCGCCCACCACTTCACGGGTCACGTAGGCATTCGCTTCGGCCAGTTCGCTGCGGTGCGCGACGCAGATCCAGGTGTTCTCGAAGATCCTTCTTTCTTCGGCCTTGTACACCGATTCAGAGGTGTAGTAGCTCGCCGGGATGGTCCAGGCGAGTTCGGGGTTGGCGCAGAAGTCGGCCGGCAACTTGGGGAGGTCGGGTTTTTTGTGGAATTCGATCGGGAGGAAGGTCATGGGGTCCGCCGTACTGGGAGTGAATTAACTGTCAGTTACTATAAAACTATTGGTTAACGGAAATATAGGAGAAAACCGTCCGGCGGAGGATCGGGGTTATCCCGCACTGATCGCCCGGTGGCGTGCGGGTTCGATGCAAGACGCCTATTCTTTTCTGTTAAAAATCAATGGAAATTGACGTTCGACGAACCAAATCGATTTCCGCGTAGACGTCAATAGGAGGATGCGATAGTGCGACGAAACACTTCAGGGTGGGTACCATCGTTAACTGATGGTTTGTAGTTAACTGAAAGATAACCGCGTCGTGTCATGAAACTGGAACTCCAGGTATCGGTACCGGCGCGGAAGGCGGGACCGTGCCATTCGCGGCCGCTTTCGCCACCCCACAACTGGAGGAGACATGTCCCACGAGGCAATTGCCGAAACCTTGGCCAACGAACCTTCGCGCGCAAAATCGCGAATCGAATCACGCTCGATCGACTACGTGCCGCTTGCCGAACGCAAAGGCAAGGCCTGGCATCTATGGCCCGTGTGGTTCACGGGCGACGCCAATCTCGCGACCGTCGCGGCCGGTGCGATTGGCATCAGCATGGGCGGCAACCTGCTGTGGAGTGCGATCGCCATCGTGCTCGGCAACGTGCTGGGCACCTTCTTCATGGCGTTCCATTCAAGCCAGGGGCCGCAGCTCGGGCTGCCGCAGATGATCCAGTCGCGCCCGCAGTTCGGCTACATGGGCGCGCTGCTCGTGTGGGTGGTCGCGCTCGTCACCTATATCGGCTACAACTCGTTCAACCAGCTGATGGCGGGACAGACCGCGCATCACCTGCTGGGCACCGAGCCGCATCTGAGCTACATCGTGTTCACGGTGATCGCGGTCGCGCTCGCGGTGTTCGGCTATGACCTGATCCATAAGGCACAACGTTGGCTCGCGCTTGCGCTGCTCGCCGCGCTCACGATCTTCAGCATCGGCATGTGCCTGAAGGTGCCGTTCCCCGCAGGCCAGCTGAGCCTCGCGGGCTTCAAGACCACGCCGTTCCTCGTGCAGCTTTTTTCGGCAGCGGCATATCAGCTCTCGTGGTCGATCTACGTTTCCGACTACTCGCGGTATCTGCCGCCCAATACCGGCGTGCGCGCCACCTTCTGGTGGACCTTCCTTGGCGCGCTCATTGGCGGCGTCTGGATGATGCTGGTGGGCACGGCGGCCGCGGCGCTCAACTCGCAGATCGAGATCTCCGACGCGGTCCAGCGCGCGGGCGACATGATCTTCCCGGGATTCGGTACGGTTACGCTGCTGCTCTCGCTGCTCGGATTGCTCGCCATCACGGGCCTGAACTTCTACGGTGCCTCGCTCACGCTGCTGAGCATCGCGGACTCGTTCAAGCCGCTCAAGTCGAACGCGACCAAGCGCATCGTGAGCCTCGTCGTGGTGGCACTCGTTGCGACCTCGCTCGCGTTCTCGGCGTCGGACAACTTCATGGGCAAGTTCGGCGACTTCCTCGGCATTCTCGGCTATCTGTTCACGCCGTGGACCGCGATCAACCTCGTCGATTTCTTCGTCGTGCGCCACTCGCATTACTCGGTGCGTGAGATCTTCAACCCGCGCGGCATTTACGGACGCTGGAACTGGCGCGGCCTCACCGCGTACTGGGTGGGCTTTGCCGCGATGATCCCGTTCTTCAAGACAGAGCTCTATTCCGGACCGGTCGCGAATGCGCTGGGCGGCATCGACATCGCGATGCTCGTGGGCCTGCCCGTCGCGGCACTGGTCTATCTGTGGGCCTGTCGCTCGATTGACATCGAAAAAGAACGCCAGCTCGTGCGCGAAGCCGACCGTGGCCTGAACTGAACCTGACTCAACAACGACTACAACATGAATCAGACGAAGAAATTGCGGCCCACCGTATTCGTTACGGCGGTGCTCGCACTCGCCTTGCTCCCGGTGGCCGCGCGCGCGCAAAGCAGTGTCACGCTTTACGGCGTGCTTGATGCGGGCATCACCTACGTCTCCAACGCGGGTGGCTCGCATCTGGTCAAGTTCGACGACGGCGTGACTTACGCGAACCGCTGGGGCCTGATGGGTACCGAAGACCTGGGCGGCGGGATGAAGGCCGTGTTCAAGCTGGAGAGCGGCTTTCACCTGGGTAACGGGCAAATCTCGAACGGCGGCTCGCTTTTTGGTCGCGCCGCTTACGTGGGTTTGCAGAACGACTGGGGCACACTCACGTTCGGCAATCAGTTCGACATGACGCGGGAAATGGTCTACCAGTACAACGCGGCCGCGTGGGCAAGCGGCTACGCCATCAACCAGGGTGACTTCGACCGCATGAACGGCGACCATCTGCCGAACGCCGTGAAGTTCATGTCGAGCACGTACGGCGGGTTTCAGTTCGGCGGCATGTACTCGTTCAGCAATACGCCTGGCGATTTTCACAGGGGCAGCGCGTGGAGCGTCGGCGCGCAGTATCAGCACGGCCAGTTCTCGATGGGCACCGCCTATACGCAGCTGAACAACCCGTCGGGCATTTATGCGTTCGACCCGTACAACATGATCGGCGTGCGCACGTTCTTCGGCAGGCCGACGGTGAGCGTCGATCCTGCCACGGGCGCCGTCACGTCGCTGTATGCGGATACGCCTTTTCCGGTCGACAGGCAAGGTGCCTTCGGCGTGGGCGCGAGCTATGTCATCAACAAGGTCACGCTGATGGGTGCTTTCACGTACACGCAGATCAAGGCGTTTGGCGAGAGCGAGCACATGCTGGTGGCCGAGGGCGGTGCGAACTGGCAGATCACGCCGGCGGCAAGTTTCGCGGGCGGCTATCAATACACGCACTTCGACGGCCACCACTGGAATCAGCTGTCTGCGGGTCTGCATTACCTGCTTTCGAAGCGCACGGACGTGTACATCTCGGGCGACTGGCTGCAGGCGTCGAACGGTGTGGATGCGGTGATCGGCTACAGCTTCACGCCTTCTTCGACGACCACCCAAGCCGACGTGCGCATCGGCATGCGCCACTCGTTCTGATGAAACTTCCTGCTTCCCCTGAGCTCAACGACCTGCGGGTGTTCTGCATGGTCGCCCGCAAGTCCAGCTTTAGCGCGGCCGCCGATGCGCTCGACGCCTCGGCGGCGTATGTGAGCAAGCGCGTGGGGATACTCGAAGCGAGCCTCGGCACGCGTTTGCTGCACCGCTCGACGCGCCGCGTGGCGATGACGGCCGCGGGCGAGCGCGTGTTCGCGTGGGCCGAGAAAATCCTCGACGACATGGAGCAGCTCGTCGAAGACGTCTCCAGCACGCGGCGCGTTGCGCGCGGCACGCTGCGCGTGTCGAGCAGCTTCGGCTTCGGCCGCAAGTTCGTCGCACCGGCGCTGGCAGCCTTGTCGGATCGCTACCCGCAACTGGGTGTGCGGCTCGACCTGTTCGATCGCGTCGTGGACGTGGCGGGCGAAGGCTTCGATCTGGACGTGCGCATCGGCGACGAGATCGCTGGCCACCTGATTGCAAGGCGCCTTGCAACCAACTATCGCGTGCTTTGCGCCTCGCCGGCATACCTCGCGCAGCACGGCGAGCCGCGAACCGTCGCGGATCTGGAGGCGCACGCGTGCCTCGCGATCAAGGAGCGCGATCACCCATTCGGCGTCTGGCGTCTCGATGCGGGCGGCAAGACGGTCGCGGTGAAAGTGACGGGTCCGCTCTCGACGAATCACGGCGAGGCCGCAGTGCAATGGGCGCTGGCAGGGCGCGGCATCGTGCTGCGCTCGATCTGGGACGTGCAGCCCTTGCTCGACGAAGGGAGGCTGCGGCGCGTGCTGCCCGAGCTCACGCAGCCCGCCAGCGTGTGGGCCGTATTTCCCGAACGTCTTGCGCAGTCGGCGAAGGTGAAGGTGTGCGTGGACTTTCTCGCCGAAGCGTTCGCGCAGGCTGGGGTGGGCTGCGCGGCGCAGGCGCCATCACAGGGCACTTCGAAGCCGCAGAGCAGAACAACGCCGACGCTGGTTCACAGTCACACCACCGCCTAAGGCGTCTTCTGCCCCCCCGCAATCACCCGCTCCAACGACAGCTTCAAGTGACGCTGCATCGCCGCCTGCGCCTGAATCGCATCATGCGCTTCCAGCGCTTCGAGAATCACGAGATGTTCGTCGGGCACGGCGCCCCACGTCGTTTCGTTCTCGAAGTGGCCGCGCAGCTTTTCCGACAGCGGACTATGCCGCGCATCGAATAGCGAGCTGACGGTGCGCACGAGCACCTCATTGCCGGACATTTGCGCGATCGCGAGATGGAACGCGCGATCGGCCGCGACCGGAATTCTGCCGGCCTTTACTTCGCGCTCCATCTCGCTGTAGATGGCGCGCAGCATCTTCAGATCTTTCGGTTTGCAGAACGGTGCGACGCTCGCGATGATCGAGCCTTCGATCAGGCAGCGCGCGCCGAGGATGTCGAGCAGGCTATCGCCGAGTTCGGCCTGCGACAGCGACGCATCATTCTGCGCGGACGGCGTCGCGCACAGGTAGACGCCCGAGCCCATGCGAATCTCGACGAGCCCTTCCAGTTCCAGCGCGACCAGCGCCTCACGCACCGACGGCCGCGACACGCCGAGCGTCTCCGCCAGCGCGCGCTCGGGCGGCAGGCGGCCGTTCGGCGCGAACTCCGGCTGAGCGATCAGCTCGCGCAATTTTTCGGCGATCTGAAGATAGAGGCGGCGAGTGTCGGCAGGTCTGGTGGTCACGAAACGATTCCCGGCGATGTAGCTTGTGCAAGCCCCATAAGGCGAGCGCCGATTGTAGATCGAAGCGCCCGGCGCGCAAATCGTGCGCGCTCGGCGGCGCGGCGACAGCGTTCGGGGTTTCCCCAACTTCGTGCGAATTGGCTTGACCAGTATCGCACTCGCCGTTATTTTCGCAAATTGGTAAGGCCGGATTGACGCCACGGAGACGCCAGCCGTGCAGCCCTGCTGGTCGCTCCGCATCCCGATACCCGATCAATTTCTCCATGACGATGAAGACTGTCATTTGCGAACAACCCGGCCAACTCGGGCTCGCCGAACGCGCGATGCCGGCGGTTCCTCGATCATCGGCTCGCCGACATCGCGCGCAATCACGAGCAAAAGAAAGAGCGGCGTTTCAAGCCGGTGATCGAACTCGCGCGCGAGCTTGGCGTGCGTGTCGAGCAACCGCGTCTAAGCGTGGCGCTTGCCGCGTGCACGCACGACGGCTAACGACGCGGGCCGCAAATCCGCAGTAGATCTGTAGCAGACCCCGGCAGCACACCCCGGCAGCACACCGGCGGCCACGAGGCCGCATGGTTCATCCAAATAGAGTAGATGCCAGCCCAGGAGGAGACGGTTTCATGAAGAAGAAGATGCGTTGGGTAGTGATTTTTCTGTGCTTTCTCGCGATCGCGGTGAACTACATCGATCGTGCGAATCTCGCGGTCGCCGCGCCGCAAATCGAAAAGGCGCTCGGCATCGGCCCCGCCGAGATGGGCTTCATCCTGAGCGGATTCTTCTGGACCTACGCGTTGATGCAGATGCCGTTCGGCTGGTTCGTCGATCGCGTCGGCGCGCGCATCGCGTTGCCGCTCGCGGTCGGGTGGTGGTCGGTGTTTACCGCGGCCACCGCGGTCACGACCAGCGTCGCGGGCATGTTCGGCTGCCGCCTGTTGCTCGGCGTCGGCGAGGCGGGCGCGTATCCGTCCTGCGCGAAGCTCGTCAGCCAATGGTTCGAGCCCAAGGAGCGCGCGATCGCGACGAGCATCTTCGATAGCGGCTCGCGGGTCGGCTCCGCGCTGTCGATTCCCGTGGTCGCGCTGATCATCGGCACGCTCGGCTGGAAGGCTGCTTTTGTCCTCACCGGCTTGCTCGGCGCGGTGTGGATCGTCGGCTGGTTCGTGATCTATCGGAATCCCGTGCAGGACGCGATGGAGACCGCGCGCAACGCTGCGCCGGCGGCTCGAGCGAGAGGCGGGCAGGACGACGTGACGTGGGCATCGCTGTTTCGCCATCGCACGCTGTGGGGCATGATGCTCGGCTTCTTCTGCCTGAACTTCGTGATCTACTTCTTCATTACGTGGTTTCCGAGCTATCTCGTGCAGACGCGCGGCTTCTCGCTGAAATCGCTCGGCACGCTCGGCATGATTCCGGCGCTGATCGCGATTCCGGGCGGCTGGCTCGGCGGCTATGTGTCCGACGCGCTGTTCCGGCGCGGCTGGAGCCTGACGGCTGCGCGCAAGACCTGCATGGTCGGCGGCATGCTGGTGTCGTCGGTGATCACGCTGTCGGCGTTCACGGAGAACACGTATCTGATGCTCGCGTTCTTCGGTATCGCCTATGGCAGCCTCGCGTTCGCCGCGGCGAGCATCTGGTCGCTGCCCTGCGATGTCGCGCCGACACCGCGCCATGTCGCGTCGATCGGCGGCATCCAGAACTTTGCGTCGAATCTGGCGGGGATCGTGATCACGACGTTCACCGGCGTGATGGTCGCAATGACGAAGGGCTCGTTCACGATCCCGCTCGTCGTCGCGGGCGGCTTCTGCTTTCTCGGCGCGTTTAGCTATCTTTTCATCGTGGGACGCATCGAGCCGCTGTCGCTGGAATCGGAAAGCCGCGATCTGCCGAAGGGCGCGCGCTCCACGATCTGACGTATTCTGTGTCAACGCATACGGATAACCCTGTTTTCGAGGCTTTTCATGTCGACTCAAGCTAGCGTCACGTCCGCGATCATCCGCCTGCATCCCGGCGACGACGTCATCATCGCGACCCGGCAGTTGCTGCCGGGCACGCGCATCGAGGCGGAACAACTGGTCGTCGCCGGACTGATTCCACCGGGGCACAAGATCGCGACGCGCAACATCGCGCAAGGCGAGCCGGTCAAGCGCTACAACCAGATCATCGGCGTCGCGCGTGAGGCGATCGCGCGCGGCCAGCATGTCCACACGCACAATCTCGGCATGTCGGAGTTCGCGCGCGAGCACGCGTTCGGCGTCGATGCGCAGCCGACCGTCTACGTCGACGAACCCGCGCATTTCATGGGCATTCGCCGCGACGACGGCCGCATCGCGACGCGCAATTACATCGGCATTCTGACCAGTGTGAACTGCTCGGCGACGGTCGCGCGCGCGATTGCCGATCATTTCCGGCGCGACGTGCGTCCCGACGCGCTCGCCGACTATCCGAACGTCGACGGCGTGATCGCCTTGACGCACGGGCTCGGCTGCGGCATCGACATGCAAGGCGAGGGCATTGCGATCCTGCGTCGCACGCTGGCCGGTTACGCGCTGCATCCGAACTTCGCGTCGGTGCTGTTCGTCGGGCTAGGCTGCGAGACGAATCAGATCGACGGTGTGCTCGCCGCGGGCGGTCTCGACGCCAGCACGACGAAGCTGCGCAGCTTCACGATCCAGGACAGCGGCGGTACGCGCAAGACGATCGAACTCGGTATCGCGATGGTGCGCGAGATGCTCGCCGACGTGAACCGCGTGCAGCGCGTGCCGGTGCCGGCTTCGCATCTATGCGTCGGTCTGCAGTGCGGCGGTTCGGACGGCTACTCTGGCATCTCCGCGAATCCGGCGCTCGGCGCCGCGGTCGATCGGCTCGTGCGGCACGGCGGCACCGCGATCCTGTCGGAGACGCCGGAAATCTACGGCGCCGAGCATCTGCTGACGCGGCGTGCGGTGAGCGCCGCGGTCGGCGACAAGCTGCTCGCGCGCATCGCATGGTGGCAGGACTATTGCGCGCGCAATGGCGGCGCGATGGACAACAACCCATCGGCGGGCAACAAGGCGGGCGGCCTGACGACGATCCTCGAAAAATCGCTCGGCGCGGTCGCGAAGGGCGGCACGACGAATCTGGTCGACGTCTACGAATACGCGCAGCCGATCGCCGCGAAGGGCTTCGTATTCATGGATTCGCCCGGCTACGATCCGGTGTCGGCGACGGGACAGGTCGCCTCGGGCGCGAACCTGATCTGCTTCACGACCGGGCGCGGCTCCGCCTATGGCTGCGCGCCGTCGCCGTCGTTGAAGCTGGCGACCAACACCGCGTTGTGGGAGCGCCAGCAGGACGACATCGATATCAATTGCGGCGGCGTGATCGACGGCAGCGCGAGCATCGACGAACTCGGCGAAGCGATCTTTCGCATGATGCTCGACTGCGCGTCCGGCACGCGCACGAAGAGCGAGCTGCACGGCTATGGGCAAAGCGAGTTCGTGCCGTGGCAGGTCGGCGTGGTGACCTGAGCGGGTGCATTGCAGCGACACGACCGAATAGCCGGATGGATCACGCACTGGAGGATGCAATTGGAACGCCGCCTTTATTCAGGCCGCGACGTGAAGCGCGCGCAGCGGCTCTGCCCGTCTGACGAACTGGAGATATCCGATGCAGCACGAACCGGTCTCCGCGACCCGCGGTAACGAAGCCGTCGCCGCGCTGCGCGCGGCGCTCGGCGCGGACATCGTGAGCCTGCCGGCCGAATTTGGCGGGCGGCAGTTCGCGGACTGGAGCGGCACGCCATCGACCGATCCGATCGCGCTGATCCGCCCGCGCACGACCGAAGAGGTCGCCACCGCGCTCAGGATCTGCCATCAATTCCAGCAGCCGGTCGTCACGCAAGGCGGCATGACCGGGCACGCGGGCGGTGCCTGCGTGCTTGGCGGGGAGGTCGCGCTGAGCGTCGAGCGGATGAACGGCGTCATCGACATCGATCCGGTCAGCGCGACGATGACCGTGTTCGCGGGCACACCGCTGCAGGTCGTGCAGGAAGCGGCCGATCACGCAGGCTTCATGTTCGCGCTCGACCTCGGCGCGCGCGGCAGTTGCACGATCGGCGGCAACATCGCGACCAATGCGGGCGGCAATCGCGTGATCCGCTACGGGATGATGCGCGACCAGGTGCTCGACGTCGAAGCGGTGCTCGCCGACGGCAGCGTGATCGGCGGCGAGCGCAAGATGATCAAGAACAATACCGGCTACGACCTGCGCAACCTGCTGACGGGCAGCGAGGGCACGCTCGCGGTCATCACGCGCGCGGTGCTGCGCCTGCGGGCCAAGCCGCGCGCGATCTCGACCGCATGGTGCGGCATGCCGGACTACGCGGCGGTGACCACGCTGCTCGGCCGCGCGCAGGAGCGGCTGCCGGCCGGCGTGTCCGCGTTCGAGGTCATGTGGCCGAGCTATTGCGACTTCGTGCGGCAACGCCTGCCCGAACTGCGCGTGCCGCTCGCGAGCGATCACGCCTACTACGTATTGCTCGAGACTTGCGGCGCGGACCCGGAACGGCAGTCGGCGGCTGTCGAGGAATTCCTCGCCGACATGTTGAACGCCGGCGTGATCGCCGACGCCGCAATCGCGCAATCGGACGCGGACGCCGCGGCGTTCTGGGCGATTCGCGACGCGCCAGCCGAATATCCGCGCCTGATCCCGGGACGCGTCTCGTTCGACATCAGCTTCGCGGTCGCGCAGGCGGGCGACGCGGCGCAGCGTTGCGACGAGCGGTTGCGCGCGCGCTGGCCGCAAGCGACGATCCTCGTCTATGGGCATCTCGGCGACGGCAATCTGCACGTAGTGGTGCAAGAACCTGGCTGGACCGACGAGGCCATCGACGACGTCAAGCGCGTCGTCTATGAACTGACGGGGGAAATGGGCGGCTCGGTATCGGCCGAGCATGGGATCGGCGAGGAGAAGCTGGGCGTGCTCGGCCTGTCACGCTCGCCGGCCGAACTCGCCGCGATGAAGGCGATCAAGCTCGCGCTCGATCCGCACAATATCCTGAACCCTGGCAAGGTGATCGCGATGTAGTGTGCGCGGCGCGAATCTGCGTGCGCAGCCACGGCGCTTTCAGCCGCTCGGGAACGCGCGCAGCATGTTGCGCGAGTCGCTTGCTTAGGCACTCGATCTCGCCGAGCGCGACGTGTTCGAATTCGGCGGGGCGCAGTGCGATCGCATCGTTGCGAGCGTACTCACGGAAATATCCGGCGGCGCGTCATGGCATCGGCGACGTGGTACGCCGGAGCCGTGCCGATTCAGGCGTCTTCGCCGGTTACGAATACGCCGTTTTCCGGTGCCGTCCGTTCGACGTCGATGCATTGCACGCGCCAGTGGCCGCCCACCAGGATGCGGCCGTGCTCGGCGCACCACTGCACGCGGCCGACCTCGCCTTCGAACGGCCCGTCGAGCTGATTCAGATCGAGCCCCTCGAGCACGCAGACCGGCGCGGAGCTATGCGGCGCGCACACGAGCGTATTGCCGCAATCCATATGCAACGCGCCCCATTCGGGCAACTCGAGCCCGAAATGACCTTCGCGCGACCATTGCCGCGTGTCCTTGTCGAGCCAGAGAATGGCGAAGGCCATCGGGTTGACACGATCGAACGCGTCGAGATGAACAGTCAAACGCATGACATGTCTCCGCAATGTATACGACTGATTCGCATTGCCGGCGCCATCGCGCGTCGGCAGCGGGCCCGCTGCGTGCGCATCGAGGCAACGCCGGCCGTCAGCGCAGACGCCGAGCACACGAGCAGACAGTTTCGGATTCGCGCAATCACGGCACGCACTCCCGTATCAGGAATAAGATCAGTGTACGGGCGGCGAAACCGCCCTCATTGACTTCGATCAAACGGTCTACGGCGCGGGCCGATCGCGCGACACAATGGCGCGCCTACGCTGATGAGAACGGCGCGCGCCTCGCTGTCTGCCATGACGGCAGCTTGTCGCCGCCGAAGCATCTGAAGGAGAACCCGATGCGAGCGATGGTGTTCGACGGCAGCTCGGCGACGCTGACCGAGCGGGAAGTGCCTGATCCGCGGCCCGGTGCCGGCGAGATCCTGATCGACGTTCATGCGTGCGGCGTGTGCCGCACGGACCTGCATCTGGTCGACCGCGAGCTCGAGCATCCAAAGCGGCCGGTGATTCCCGGCCACGAAATCGTCGGCGTGGTGGCCGAATTGGGCGCGGGCGTCAGCGGTTTCACGGTGGGCGAGCGGGTCGGCGTGCCGTGGGTCGGGCGCACCTGCGGCCACTGCCGCTACTGTCTGTCCGCCCGTGAAAATCTCTGCGACGACGCTGGCTTCACCGGCTACACGATCGACGGCGGCTACGCCGAGCGCACGGTCGCCGACAGCCGCTACTGCTTTCATCTGCCGCCGCACTACAGCGATATCGAGGCCGCGCCGCTGCTGTGCGCGGGTCTGATCGGCTATCGCACGTTGAGCATGGCGGGCGACGCCGAACGGATCGGTATCTACGGTTTCGGCGCGGCCGCGCATCTCGTCGCGCAGGTGGCGCGTCACCAGCAGCGCACCGTCTATGCGTTCACGCGCCCTGGCGACCACGCGGCCCAGCAACTCGCGCTGCGCCTCGGCGCGGCATGGGCCGGCGGCAGCGACGAGGCACCGCCCGGCGAACTCGACGCCGCGCTGCTGTTCGCGCCGGTCGGCGCACTGGTGCCGCTGGCGTTGCAGGCGGTCGCGAAAGGCGGCGTGGTGGTGTGCGGCGGCATTCATATGAGCGACATTCCGTCGTTCCCGTACGCGTTTCTGTGGGGCGAGCGGCGGGTGGTGTCGGTCGCGAATCTGACCCGCGACGATGGGCTTCAGTTCATGCGCAGCGCCGCCGAGATGCAGCTCGCGATCGAGACCACGACTTACGCGTTGCGCGACGCGAACCGCGCGCTCGACGATCTGCGCAACGGCAACCTGACCGGCGCGGCCGTGCTCGCGGTCCGCCCGTGATCCGCTAGCGAGCCGTTGGCGCTTGATACAGATCAAGCCGCGCGCCGCGTCGGCGTTCATCATGTAAGCGCGAACCGCTGGCGTCCCCGTCACGGGCCGAGGTGTGAAGCGACGCGGTCGGCGCGCCGCCTCGCGGTGCGACGATCCGAGGAGAGCCGATGAACACTGCTGCCGAGCGCAACACCTTCCACCGCGTGATGATCGCGTCCGCGGGCGGCAGCGGACTGCCGCTCGGCACGCGCGTCGCCCGGCAGTTGGTCGCGGCGGATGCGCGCTTTCGTCTCGTCGATATCGTTTGCAATCCTGCCGCGCTTTATCCGACGCTGATGCTCAGCTATCCGGACTGGTGCGAGGCGCATCGCGCGATGCTGCACGGCGCGCAGGCCGCGCTGCGCGACGCGGTGATCGCGTTGCACGGCGTCGTCGCGGCGAGCGACGCCGAGATCGTCGATCTCACCGCGCTGCATCAGGGCGCGGCCGAAGCGCTCGCCCACACGGCGACGCAATGGGACGCGGATCTGGTCGCGGTGGCCGCGCATCCGCGTGAACATCGCCGGGACAGCCGTATCGATCCCGAGGAACTGGTCGCGTCGATCGGGCGTCCGGTGCTGTACATGCCGGCGAGGTCGACCGACGCGAGCGATGCCTCGGCGGTGAGCCGCGTGCTGGTCGCGATCGATGGCAGCGACACCGCGCTCGACGCGCTGCGCACCGCGCTCGCGGTAGCGCCGCCCGACGCGCGCATCAAGGTCGTCTACGCGGCCGACGACCGGTTCGCGTGGTGCGAATGGTTACCGTTCGAAGTCGTGTCGCAGCATCGAATCGATGTCTTGCGGCGCGGCGCGGCGATGCTCGAACAAAGCCGGCGCGCGGCCGAAACCGCGTTGCTCGAGTTCGACGATGCTTCCGGCGATGCGTCGAGCGCGATTCTCGACGAAGCGCAACGCTGGCACGCGGACCTGATCGTGATGGGTTCGCACGGCATGCGCGGCGCGCCGCACCCGTTGCCGGGGCACGTGACGTCGCGCACGCTGCGCGACGCGGCGTGTCCCGTGCTCGTGTGTCCGCGGGGCGCGTCGTCATTGCGGGCGGACGACGTGCCGCACGGCGAGTGGCGCGAGCCGTATCTGGGCAGTCCGGGCGGGCCCTTTTATCTGTAGCAGGAGCGCGCCACGCGCGTTGACAAATCCAACCTCAGTGGAGAATCGGCATGTACCAACATATCCTCGTCGCGCTAGACGGCAGTACTTTCTCGAAACGCGCGCTGAAAGAAGCGGTGAATCTCGCCGCGTTGACGAAGGGCGTCGTGCATCCGGTTTATGTGGTCGACAAGACGCCGCTCTTTTCCTATGCCAGCTATTACGACCCGCTCACGCTCGTCGAGGCGTTGCGCCAGGACGGCCAATCGGTGCTGGAGGAGGCCGAACAGGCCTGCGCCGCCGCCGATGTGCCTTGCCGCCCTGAAATGATCGAGTCGGAGAGCCTGTCCGACGACGTCGCCGCGATCGTGCTGCGCCACGGCGAGCAGATCCGTGCCGATCTGCTTGTGCTAGGCACGCATGGGCGACGCGGCGTGCGGCGCCTCGTGATCGGCAGCGTGGCGGAGCGGGTGCTGCGTTTCTCGACCTGTCCGGTGCTGCTCATGCGCGAGCAAAGCACCGAGGATGCGCCTGCAGAGTAACCCGCGACAGCGGGGCGCGGCAGCGCGTGAGCATTACGCGAGCGCGTCGGCCGGTATCTGGATCGAGATCCTGAAGCCATGGCCCGGCGAGCTGGTGAACGACACGTTGCCGCGCAACTGCCGCACGCGTTCGCGAATGCCGAGCAAACCGAATGAATCTGTTCCCTGCGACCGATCCAGCGCGACACCCACGCCGTCATCCTCGATATCGAGGGATACGATGGGGCCCGCGCAGGTCATGTCGATGCGTACGCGGCTGGCCTTGGCGTGCCGCGCGACGTTCGTCAACGCCTCCTGAACGATGCGAAACAGCGCCGTCGCCGCGAATTCGCCGCATATCGGCTCGGCCGGTTCGAGATGCACGCTCGAGCGCACGTCGTAGCGTTTCGTGAAGTCTTCGGCCAGCCAGTCGAGCGCGGCGGCGAGTCCGAGGTCGTCGAGCAGCGGGGGCCGCAGATCGGCGGCGATACGCCGCAGCGAAGCGGCCATCCAGTCGATCTGCTTTTGCAGTTCGTGCGTCTGCGCGGCCAGCGGCTCGGTGTCGGCATGGTTTTTCAGCTTCGCTTCGAGCAGCGCGACGCTCATTTTCAGCGCGGTCAGCCGTTGGCCGAGATCGTCGTGCAGTTCGCGCGCAATACGTTTTTGCTCGTTTTCGCGGGCGATCTGCACGTGCGTGGATACCTGATTCGCGCGTTCGAGTTCCGCGAGGCGCATACGCTCGGTCAGGTCGCGCGTGATCTTGGCGAAGCCGAGCAGCGCGCCCGACGCGTCGTGCACGGCGGAAACGACCACGTTGGCCCAGAAACGCGAGCCGTCGCGACGTACGCGCCAGCCCTCGTCCTCGGTGCGGCCTACGGCTGCGGCGATTTGCAGTTCGCGGGCGGGCTTGCCGGCCGCGATGTCTTCCGGGGTATAGAACTTCGAGAAATGCTGGCCGATGATTTCTTCGGGCGTGTAGCCCTTGATGCGCTGTGCGCCGGGATTCCAGCTGGTCACGCGGCCGGACACGTCGAGCATGAAGATCGCATAGTCCTGAACCGCATCGATCAACATGAAATAGCGATCCTCGACGGGCACGTCCGACAAGGACGCCGCACCGGTGAAGCAGGAAGACTCGCCGCTCGACAGACCCATCGCTCCTCCGGGTGGTCACGCAAGGTCGCGCACCGCAACGCACCGAGTTATATCAGTTCGGGAGCGCTTGTTCCACCCCGCATGTCCCGCGAACGAACGTGAGGCGAGCGTCGCGTCGGCGTTCAAACCCGAGCCAGTCCTTCCGCGTCTTCGATGCGGATCGTTTTGCCGTTCGCCTTGACGAGGCGCTCGCGCTGGAACTTCGAGAACATCCGGCTCACCGTTTCGAGCTTCATGCCCAGAAAGCAGCCGATTTCCTCGCGGGTCATGCGCAAATGAAACTCCGCCGCGGAAAAGCCGCGCGCCTTCAAGCGCTTCGACAGATTCAGCAGAAACGTCGCGACGCGCTGTTCGGCGGTCATCGTGCCGAGCAGCATCATCTGGCTCGATTCGCGCACGATCTCGCTGCTCATCATCTGGTAGATGTGATGCTGCATCGGCTTCATCTCGCGACAGATCGCCTCGAGCTGCGCGAACGGAATGATGCACACGACGCTGTCTTCGAGCGCGATCGCATCGCAATTCTGCTTGCCCTCGCCGATGCCGTCGAGGCCGAGCGAGTCGCCGGCGATCTGGAAGCCGGTCACGTGCTCGCGGCCGTCGCGATGCATGACCACGGTCTTGAACGATCCGGCGCGGATCGCGTAGATGCTTTGAAACGCATCGCCCGCGCGATACAGCGCATCACCGCGTTTGATCGAGCGCGTCGAGCAGATCAACGTGTCGAGTCGGCTCAGTTCGTCGGATGTCAGCTCGGGCGGCATGCAGATCGCGCGCATCGCGCAGGTGGAGCAGCGCGGCACGGCGTGGCGTGTGGCCGCGGTGCGTGGCACGACGTGGATCGGTACGCCGTGCGAAGTGCGGGGCGCGTCGTGGCGGGGTTCACAGACTGTGGCAACTTGCATGCTCGGCTCCTCGCGGTCAGACCGGATGCGCATGACGCGCATAGGCAATCGCTTCGATGGCACGGCAGGCGAGTTCGAACTCCGAGGTCTTGTCGAAGCAGAAGTCGGCGCCCGCCGCTTCGCACGCTCGGCGAAACGCCGTCGTGCAATGATTGGTCAACACGATGCTGACGATGGACGGCCGCGCCCGCGACAGCGCCGCGAGCAGCAGCAGATTGGTCTTGCCCGAGAAGGACGGGTCCAGCACCGCGACATCGGCGCGACTCGCGACGATGTCGTCGAACGTGTGCTCGACGCCGGCGGACTCGCCGACGATTTCGATGCCGGGAATCAGCGCGATCAGGCAAGCAAGCCGGCGTCGGACCTCGGTCGCATCGTCGACGAGGAAGACTCTCGATAAGGTGGCTGGCGGAGCGGTGTCCATACTGACCAGTATTGGCGACCTCATCTCAGAAATATATCGGCGGGGATTTAAGCGGCGCTAGGAGTTCGGGTAGTGTTGTAGGAATATTCCTAGTGCATGGCTGGCGATGGGGTATGTAGCCGAGTGCGAGTACACGGCTACTTTCGACGTGACGGCTTCGAAGGTCGCAGGCATGCAGTTGATTAAGTAATCACGGAACAAGCCGATAAAGACCCATTGACCTGCGTCAAGCCGCGCGGCGGCGCGCGCTTCACACTGTCGGCGCGGACACGCGACGGCACCGCTTCGGTTCATGCCAGCGCTTTCACAGGGAGTCCAACATGTATGCACGAATTCTGGTTGCACTCGACGACAGTCCCAGCGCGCAGCGCGCCTTTGCCGAGGCGCTGAAGCTCGCGAAGCTGACGGGCGCCACACTCGAAGCCTGCTGCGTGGTAGGGCACGGCAAGTGGTCGGACAATGCCGATGTGGCTTTCGAGCCGGAACCGGCGGCCGCGGCGCAAGAATTCGCCAGCCGCGCGCTCGATGCGCCGCGCGAGCTGATGCGCGAGGCGCAGGTGCCCGGCGGCGTGCGGGTGATCGACGCGTACGCCGAAAGCGTGTCCGCGGTGCTCGCGCGCGTCGCCGACGAAATCGAAGCCGATCTGATCGTAATGGGCACGCACGGCCGCCACGGCGTGCAGCGCTTTCTGCTCGGCAGCGTCGCCGAGTCGCTCGTGCGTGCGACCGACAAGCCGGTGCTGATCGTGCGGCATGACGAACACGGGCACGCGCGGCCCTGAAGCGCCGCGTCGCGCAGCCGTGGCGCGATCGCGTCGGAGCGGCCGCGCAGCAGCCTGGTTTTCGCGGCTCAGGTGAGTTCGTGTTCGGCGCAGGCCGGGATTGACTGATCGCGCGTCGCGCCGTTCGCGTGCGCGGGAACCATCAGCACCGGGCAGCTGGCGCTGCGCAGCACGCGCTCGGCGACGCTGCCGAGCATCAGTCGTTGAACACCACGACGGCCGTGCGTGCCCATCACGATCGCGTCGGCGTGCCATTCGAGCGCCGCCTCGACGATGCGATGCGCGATGTCTTCGCCGGTGATCGCGGCTTCGACGGTGCGGGCCGTGCCCTTGATCCCGCGCGCGGTCATCCGGCTCTGGGCATCGGCCGCGATCCGCTTGCCTTCCTCGATGAAGGCGTCCTGGATCACGCAAGGGTCGAAGCCGGGCGCGTCGTAGGCGATGACGGGCACATCGATCACGTACAGCGGCTGCAGCTCGGCGCCCGATTCGGCGGCAAGGGTCAGCGCGGCGTCGAACGCACGGGAGGCGGTGTCGCTGCCATCGAGCGCGACGAGTAGGCGGTGAAACATGGCGGACTCCTTAAGCGCGCACTTCAGTGCGACAACAGCACCGGTACGGTCATCGACTCGAGCATCGTGCGCGTCGCGCCGCCCAGTACGACTTCGTGCAGACGCGAATGCGCGTAAGCGCCCATCACGATCATGTCGCAGCCGAGGTCGGCCGCCTGCGACAGCAGCGCGTCCCCGACCGGCGTGCCGTCCGCGACGCTCAGTTCGCGCACGTCGATCTTGACGCCGTGACGCGCGACGGTGAGTGCGATGTCGTCGCCCGGAACCGTGTCGCGCGGCGGACGATCGCCCGATGAATGAACCGTCAGCAGCGTCACTTTGGACGCGTGCGCGAGGAACGGCAGCGCGTCGTGGATCGCGCGGGTGGCTTCGCGGCTGCCGTCCCACGCGATCAGCACGTGGCGGCCGGGCGCCGCGAAGGTGCCGCCCGACGGCACCAGCAGCACCGGCCGCCCGGCCGACAGCACGACGTGCTCGACGAACTGTTCGGCGACGAACGCCTCGGGGTCGGTCGGGTCGGTCTGCCCGAGCACGATCAGATCGGCGAGACGCGCATAGGGCGGCACCACGTCGTTCGCGTAGCCGTTCGCGGCGATCCAATGACCGTCGACGTTCGCGCGCGCGAGTTCGGCACGAAACAGCCGCTCGAGCGCGCTGGCACGCTCGTGCCGCAGACGCTCGTGCTCCGCGTAGTAGTCGGCGGTGCCGGCCATCACGAAGAACGCGTGCCGCGGTGGCACGTACGTCGCAAACAGGCCTGTCAGCGTCGCATGAAAGCGGTGTGCGAGCTGCAATGCGATTTCGAGGCGCGGATGTGCACGAACGCTCGTATCGAGGTGAACGAGAATGCTTTTGTAGCTCATCGCCAAAGCTCCGTGACAGAACGTGGGGAAACGGGCGCAAGCAGGCTCGAGCCCGTCGTCAAATGGAGTCTAAGGGCCCGGCGGCCGCGGCTGTTGATGCAGATCAAGCGGGGGCCGCCGCGCGCTCAAATTACAGTAGCAGGCGCGCTCGACGGTTTGCAACCGCGCCTGGCAATCCTATGCTGTGCTCTGGAGGGCAGCGATCATGATTTCCGAATCCGATGCGCCGCCCGGGCGCCCCGCTTCACCTTGGACCTCGACGGCATCCGGACCGCCCGAAGGCTGGCTCGACTACGCGGCGGCGTATCGGACCGCACTGGGCGCGGCACACGAGTACGCTGAGCGGTGCTTCGCCGACTGGAGCAAGTCGATCGCTTTCGTCGCGCAGCGCGAGGCGGACTGGTTCGGCGAGGCCAACCGCGCTTGCGCCGCCTGGTATGCGGGGTGGCAGACGGTGTACGGGATCGCGCCAGGCGTCGCGCCGCTCGCGGGCGGCCTGAGCGCATGGTGGTGGAGCTCGCAGAACGCGCTGCCGTTCGCGGGCGTCGTTTAGCCGCGCGAGCCGGCAAGGCCGGCGCGCGCACCGTCAATGGCAGACACGGCAAGGAGGAGTTCAGATGGGAACGGATCGCGTGGCATTGGTCACAGGCGGGATGGGCGGTTTGGGCACGGCGGTCAGCCGGGCGCTTCATGACGCGGGCATGACGGTCGCGGTGACGCACTCGACGCACAACGATCACGTGTCGACATGGCTGCAGCACGAGCGCGACACGGGGCGCGACTTTCACGCGTACGAAGCCGACATCGCCGACTTCGATTCATGCGCGCGCTGCGCGCAGCGCGTGCTGACCGAACTGGGCGCGGTCGACGTGCTGATCAACAACGCGGGCATCACGCACGACACGAGCTTCGCGAAGATGAGCAAGGAGCACTGGGACGCCGTGCTGCGCACCGATCTCGATGGCCTGTTCAACATGAGCAAGCCGCTGTTGCCCGGCATGCTCGAGCGGCGCCACGGTCGCATCGTCAACGTGGGGTCGGTCAACGGTTCGCGCGGCGCCTACGGGCAAACCAATTACTCAGCGGCCAAAGCGGGCGTGCACGGCTTCACGAAGGCACTTGCGCTCGAAACCGCGAAGCACGGCGTCACGGTGAACACGGTGTCGCCCGGTTATCTCGCGACCGCGATGGTCGAAGCGGTGCCGCGCGAGATCCTCGACACGAAGATCCTGCCGCAGATTCCGCTCGGCCGGCTGGGACGTCCGGACGAGGTGGCGGCGTTGATCGCGTTTCTATGCTCAGAGGAGGCGGCTTTTATCACCGGTGCGGACATTGCGGTTAACGGGGGTATGCATATGCAGTGAGGGTGCTCGCCTTCACCGCGCTTGACCCACGTCAATGACCGCCTTTCTGGCAAGAACAGGATAAGCCCCATAGCAGGCGCCTGGACCCTGAGTCTGCGCGCAACAGGTTCGATCGACACTCGCAAGGGGAGGCGAAGATGGGCATCGACATGCAGATCGTCTACCTTGGCTTTGCGGGTGCCGCTCCGCTCGAAGCGGAAGCAGGTGCGCAACTGGTGCGTCTCGCGCGGTTTGGCGCGCTCGTGTCGCACTGCCATCTCGCCATCGAGGCGTTGCGTCCGGGATCGGCGCATCCGCTGTATGACGTGAGGCTGGATCTGGTCACGCCCGCGCACGAGCTCAAGCCCGTCGCGCACTGCACTGACGACGACGCCAAAGCGGCGATCCGTCGCGCGTTCGATGTGGCGGAAATGACCCTCGAAACAGCGATCGGCACCGAGCGTGGGAGCTGACGAACTTGCGTCGTGACGTGACGCTCGGCGTTCGTCAGATGCGGACTGCTGACGTTTTCCCCGGCCACCTCACGCCGATCTGCGGTTTGCCGAACCCCTGGCCGCGCGGCGCGGCCGGCAAACCTTCAACGCGGCGTGCTCGACATCGCGCCAGAATTCGCAGAGCCCCGGATGAACCGCATCGCGCCAACGGGGCCCGATGAAGAGGTCGTAGTGATTGCACTGCTCGATGGTGAGCTGCCGCGCGGCTCGCATCGGCGATGCATCGCACAGCGCATGCGCGCAATGCGTTTGCCCCGCGCCCGTGATCTCGTCGCTGTCACCCTCGATCGTGCACAGCGGGGTATCGCGCAGCGCGGCGATTCGTACCCGGCGCCCGGCGACCGACCACAGACCGCGCGGCAACAGATGTTCGTGAAACACCACCCGAAGCATGTCGAGGAAGTAGCACTCCGCCATGTCGAGCACCGCGGCATATTCGTTTGCCGAGCGCAGCGCCTGCTGCGCACCGGGCATGTCGCCGGCGAGCCATCGGGACCAGTAATCCGCTTCGAGTCGCAACTGCCGCTCCGGATGCGCGGCAAAAATCGCGGTCTGCTGGATGAAGCCCGGATACACGAGACGCCCCGCGCCGCAATAGGGCGGCGGAACGATATCGATCGCATGGTCGTGAAACCACTCGAGCGAATGGGAACTGGCGAAGCGGTCGGTGATGGTCGGGTTCAAACGGGTATCGATCGGGCCGCCGAGTAGCGAGAGGCTCGCGATCGGCGCCGCCTCGTCCATGGCGAGCAGCGCCGCGGCGCCGAGCGCAGGCACGCTCGCCTGACAGATCGCGATCACATGAACCGGCGAACCGAACGCACGGGCGGCGCCGACGAAGCTTTCGAGCGCCTGCACGTAGTCGTCGAGCGATAGCGGGCCCGCTTCGCGCGGTACGTCGCGCGCGTCGGCCCAATCGGTCACGAACACGTCACGTTCCTCGAGCAGCGTTTCGGCGGTCTCGCGCAGCATGACTGAGTGATGTCCGGCGAGGGGCGCGCACAACAGCACCGGCAGTTTTGCGTCGGTAGGGGGTGTAGAGGGGTTGCGCTTGAACCTGAGCAGCGCGCCGAGCGGCAAGGAGGCGACGACGCTTTCGTCGACGGTAACGCGGCTACCGTTGCCGGCAACGGAGTGGATCGCGAATGTCGGCGTTCGTTCGAAAGCGCAGGCGGATCTCAGCAGCCAGTAGCTGAACGCGTCGGCCGCCTGTTCCGGGCCGAGCCAGCCCGCTTGCGGGCGCGGCCCCGACTCCGGTTCGGACAGAACTCCCCCGACCATCGCGCGCGCGAGGCGTTGCTGTGCATCGATGAAGGCGTACCACATGATGAACTCCGACGTTCGTCGATCATGAGGGCAGCGTTGCCGCACCGGCACGAACTCGTGACGCGGATACCGTCGCAAAGCTTACCGCGAAACGTTGGGGCGAGGGGCGCGAAATCGGTGCACGCGGCGCGCCAAGCACGCCGCGTGCAAGAGGCGTTGCGCGTTTTCCCGGCAGGGTTTTCACGCGATGGCGTGCCTCTGAAACGGAGCCGAAAGTATCGGGGAAAGCGAACGACGTCGAGCGTGACTCATGGTTCGTGTCGACGGTTGACGTGGATCAACGAGAGAGGCGTTGCGGGTCATTACGCTGACGATGGCAGTCGCTCGCGACAACCCCGAGGAGAATCCAATGGCCATATCAGCAAACGCGCAGGAAGGAACCTGGTCCGTGAGCGTCGAGACGCGGGAGGCGCAGGAAGGCGGGTTTCTGTCGACGATCCATGTCAAACATGTGTCGCCCGAGGGTGACTTCGAACGTACCATGCATCAGTCGCAGGTGTTCGCCGTGGAAAGAGAGGCGGTACTCGAAGGCTTGCGCGAAGGCATGACGTGGATCGCGCTGAAGACGACGCGGACCATCGGGGTGTAACAGCGCACCGCGCCTCGCGTGCTCGCCGCAACAGGCAACGCGTGCGAGGTAGCGGTGCTCGAGCGTCGCGATGCGTGTCTTCAGATTCCGCTCGTCGGATCGACACGTGTCGCGGGATCGCTTTCGACGACACTGCGCGTCGCTTCCCAGTACGGTTCGCGATGATAGAACTGATGGACCGACGTCCCCCATGCGCGATCGGCCATTGCCGGCCAATGGTCCTTGTCGAAGCCCGGCGAGCTTTTCACCTGCTCGGCCGTGGCGTCCAGCTGGAAGCACTTGCGGTCCGTATCGAGCGTCAGCGAACGCCACGGGATCGCGTGCAAGGTCCCGCCGATGCCGAGAAAAGCGCCCTCCGTCAGCACCGCATACGCGATGCGGCCGCTGCGCACGTCGAGCATGATGTCGGAGATTTTGCCGAGGTCCTGGCCATCGGAAGAGATCACCTTGTTGCCGTCGAGCGTCGCGGCGGCCATGACCTCGGGTCCGGGACCGTCGCCGACGCCGCCGCCGGCGATACGTGCGCCGGCGCTGGGCTGTATGGGAGTCGCGGAGGCGTTCGGGTCGAGAGGATCGAGCGGGTTCATGTCGAAACTCCTGATTTCCACGGAATACCTGCCGTTCGCAAGGCGCGTACCCGATACCGGATTCGAAGACTAGAATAAAAACACGCCGTGTCTAGCGGCTGCGCTGCGCCCGGATAGGGGGAGCGATCATGCGTTGTGGAATCGTTGGTCTATGCACTGGCGTGGCGGGCGTATGTGTGTTGTCTGGCTGCGTCTATTACGGTCCTTACTCGTACTATCCGGGAGCCGGCGGCTATTACGCCTGCACCAGCGCCACTGCCACTGGCCCCGCGCAAGCATCGTCTGGCAACGCGCCTGTGCCGGCGAGCGATACGGCGGCCGCGAATGCGGCGCCAAACGACTTGCCGTTGTCGGGACAGAATTGCACGTACGTCGCGGTACCTGCGCCTGCTTACTACGGCTATCCCGGGTATTACGGTTATCCGGGCTATTACGGTTATCCCTATGGCTATTCATGGCCGGGCTACTACGGATGGTGGGGACCGTCAGTGGTGATCGGAGGCTACTGGGGCGGTGGCCATGGCCATGGCGGCTATTACGGCCACTGGCACGGAGGACATGGCGGGCACGGGCATTGAGCAGCCAGCACGCCAGCCAACTACGAAAACGTCTCCGGATAAAGATCCTCGCTCATGTCGAGATTGCCAGTCTGCGCGTAGATCAGCGGCTCGCCGTCCGCGCCGGCTAGCGCGCCATCGACGACGCGCCCAACTATCAGCCGATGATCTCCCGCCTCGATGTCGCCGGTCACCCGGCAGTCGAAATGCGCGAGCGCATCGAGCAACAGCGGCGCGCCGGTCACGCCGGTACGCCAGCGAGCCACCGCGAGCTTGTCGACGGCTCGGCCCGACTGCGTGCCGAAGTGCTCGGCGAGCTTCTGTTGATCCGCGCGCAACACGCTGATCGCGAACACCGCGCCGCTGCGCAGTAGTTCGTACGACTCATGCTCGGGACTGATGCCGAGCGCGACCAGCAACGGTGCAAACGAAACCTGCATCACCGAGCTTGCGGTGAACGCATTGCGGCGCTCGCCGTCCGCTACGCCGATCACATACACACCCGCAGTCAAATGCCGGAAAAGCTGCGCGATCCCGTTGCTCATAGGGCCTCCTGGATAACATTTCGTCGCGTGTTGCACGTCTGTGCGCCTGCTCCCGAAGATGCAAAACATAAATATTGAATCGATATAAACATATCGAAACAGAATGAATCTCAGCGCGGTTGTTCGTCGGAAGCAGACGTGACGCGGTGCGTGCCTGTGGGACGAATTCAGGCTATCACCGGGTTATGCAAACGATAAATATTATATTTACCTAAAGACATAGAGCGTGCATTTCGGGGCGACCAAAAGCTTTGCACCAGGCGAGTGCGGCCGGCACGAGTGCGTGCACCGATTGGCACTTTCATTGGCTCAAAATAGAGCACTCCTGTTCTCTTATAGGGACGTAAAAAAATCTTCGCGATGATCCCGCTATTCACCTGAAGAATGAGAGCGTATTGCCGATAACCAGTTATGTCCGGTACTACGTTTCGCGTCGGTATGACCTTGTGTTATAGCGGGCGCCAAAGCGGTGATGTACCTGCTTATCCGTTCGGGTTCTTACATTCTCAACAAAGCGAACTATGAATTTCGGCAATATGAAACTCGGCGCCAAGCTGATCAGCGCTTTCATCCTGGTTTCGATCATCAGCGCTGTTGTCAGCGGGATCGGCCTGCACAACATGGCGGAGATCAGTGCGAACGCAGACAAGACGTATCGGCAGGACCTTGTCGGGCTCAACCTGATACAGCAGGCTAACGCCGACGTACTGCGAGTCGGCACCTATCTGCGCAACGCGGTTCTGGCCACGACGGCCGCCCAGCGGGCTGGCTCGCTCGATCAAGCTGACAAGGCCTTTGCCTCGTCACGTGAGCACCTCAATCAGGCGGAGCCGCTCATCTATACCGACAAAGGCAAGGCTACGTTCGCCGACCTCGATCAAGGTTGGCAGGACTACATCCAGGCCTTCAATGAAATGAAAGGCAAGATCAACGCGGCGGCGTTAGGGGACCGGGACAGCCTGACCGAATACATGCTGGGCGAGTACCACCACAAAGGCTTCAAGACCCTCGTGCTGATGGGCAATCTGGTTGCCCTGAAACAGGCCGACGCGCAACGGACAGCTGAAGCCAACGATGCCGTGTACGAGGAAGGTCGAACTCTGATGCTGTTCTTCGTGGCGATGTCCGTGTCGATCGGCGTGGGAATCGGCATATGGATGATGCGTAGCGTAACGCGGCAACTGGGTACGGAGCCGGCGACGGCTGCTGCTGTGGCCAGAAGCGTGGCGGCCGGCGACCTGAACATCAGTATCGCCCTGCGGCCCGGCGACACGAACAGCCTGATGGCGTCGCTGAAAGCCATGTGCGACGCCCTGGTGCGGGTCGTGTCAGAGGTGCGCGAGAACGCCGAAGGTGTCGCGACTGCGAGTGCGCAGATCGCACAAGGCAATCTGGATCTGTCGAGTCGCACGGAGCAACAGGCGGCGTCGCTCGAAGAAACGGCTTCCAGCATGGAGGAACTGACTGCGGCGGTCCGCCACAACACGGACAATGCAACCCAGGCTGCCACGCTCGCGGGTACCGCCTCGAGCGTCGCGCAACATGGCGGCGAGATCGTCGGGCGCGTGGTCGAGACAATGCGTGACATCTCCACCAGCTCGGCCACGATGTCCGAGATTATCGGCGTCATCGAAGGCATCGCCTTCCAGACCAACATCCTCGCGCTGAACGCAGCGGTCGAAGCGGCCCGCGCGGGAGAACAGGGGCGGGGCTTCGCTGTCGTTGCGGGTGAAGTCCGCACGCTCGCGCAGCGCAGTGCGACTGCCGCGAAGGAAATCAAGGAGTTGATCTCGGACTCTGTCAGCCGGGTGGAGGCAGGCTCGATGCTCGTCGAAGAAGCGGGCGGTGCGATCAAGGAAATCGTGCAGTCAGTGAAGCGCGTGACCGACATCGTGGGCGAAATCTCGTCGGCATCGAGCGAGCAAAGCACCGGTATCGAACAGGTCAATCAGGCAGTCAACCAGATGGACCAGGTCACACAGCAAAACGCTGCGCTTGTCGAAGAGGCGTCGGCGGCAGCCCAGACAATGGCCCGGCAAGCGGAAAGCCTGCGCAAGACGGTCGCTTTTTTCAAGGTCGATGGCGAGAAGGCTGCTTCATCGCGAGCGACGACGCAAGCGGCAGTACCGCAACGGACGGCCCTGAACCGCGCCCCATCCTCTGCTGTAACACCGGCAAAGGTTGCGAGGAGACCAGTCCCCTCTTCAGAAGGTCCGGTAGTCGTCGCCGCCGCGACTGAGACGGACTGGCAGAAATTCTGAGCGATTCCGACCGGTTCAGGGTGCTGGATGACGTCGATTCATACCGTCGGCGCGTGCCAGCCCCGCGGGAGTCGAGCGGGCGAAGATCCGCGATACACGTGCGCCGGATGGCTATCAATGCGGCGCGGCGACTGCCTCAGGCACGCAGGCAGCGTGGATGATCAACAGTGCAGCCAGGGCGTGTGATTGTGGACGGAGACACCCGGGCCCGCCGGTCAAGCGGGTTCGAGGAAATAGCGTGATGCGCGACTGCACTCGACGTGCAGCGCCTTGAATGTCTCGCCGTCTCCGCGCACTGGCCATCGCCGATCTCGTCTCGCGCCGCTCCGACATGCAGCGCGTGACGGGCAGATGCGCAGCGGTGAGATTCGATTAACGGTAACTCGTGAGATCGTAATCAAAACTATGGGATCAAACGCTCCGCTCAATGTCTCGACAATGGTTGTGAACTCGTTGGAGTCCGCCGGAATAGACCACGTGTTCCTGGTCCCGGGAAAACTGATCTATCCGCTGCTGGACGCAATCGACAACTCCCCTTTGATTCGCGGAATCGTAGGCGCTCATGAGACTGGCAGTGCTTTCATGGCCGATGGCTATGCCCGCGCCAGCCGGAAATTCGGCGTTTGCGCAGGGATTTCCGGCCCAGGCACGATGAATTTCGTTCCCGGCATGGCAGCCGCTCACGCAGACCGGATTCCGATGCTCTATATTGCCGGCGGGATCTCGTCGCATGCGGAAGGCAAAGGGGCGTTCCAGGATGCCACGCCCGGAGGCATTTTTGAAAGCGGCGTGGTCAGAAGTCTGGTGACGGATATCGTCGAGCTAAAGAACAAGGAAAATACTCAGGCCGAGATGCGTCGTGCGATCGAAGGGTTGAACTGGATGCGTCGAGCGCAGTCATTCATCAGTATCCCCGTAGACGTTCAAAAGCAGGATGTCCTGCCCGGTCAGGACGTGGCACGGCAACCCTACGCTCACCGCGAATTTAACGCATGCGAAGTGCCCGCGAACCGCGCCGCTCTGGATGCCCTGTGCGATCAGTATCTGTTTCAGTCGAAGAGAGTCGCGTTTCTGGTCGGAAGTCGCGGCAATGATGCGGAAACTGCAAAGCTTCTTCTCGAGGTTGCCGAAGGCTTTCACATTCCAGTCGCAACGACACTATCGGGAAAAGGTGCATTTCCCGAGCAACATGCCCTTGCACTGGGTGTCTACGGATTTTCAAGTCATTCGCGCGCTGCACGGGTGATCAACTCCGACGAACTTGACGTACTAGTCGTGTTTGGTAGCGACCTGAACCAGCGAGACAGCATGAACTGGAGCAGGAGGCTGACAGGGGGGAAGGAGCTATTCATCTTTGATGACAGCTTCGATTCACCGGCGATGGGGCACATTTCGCGTCAAGGAATCTTCTCCGGAATTTCCGCGAGCTTCCGGTTGCTGGCTCAGAAAGCCGCGGACAACCCTCCCGGGCTGCCGCAAGCACTGCAAAGAAGAAAGGGGTGGATTGCCGAGATCAACGAGACCCCCCTGTACGACCACCGGTTCGAGCAGTTAGGAGCCCGAGTTTCCAGCGGCGACGAAGCGCTATATCCTGGAGACGTAGTTAAGCACTTGTGCCGGATGCTGCCGAAGGACAGCAACGTCGTGGTGGATTCCGGAGCCCACCGCATCTTCATGGCCCATTACTGGCTGTCGTCAGGTAAGGGCAACTACTTTTCGTCGAGCTCGCTCGCCCCGATGGGCTGGGCCATCGCAGCGGGAATCGGCGTCAAGCTTGCGGCCCCGGAACGCCCGTGTGTCGTGGTGACCGGCGATGGGTGCATGATGATGCACGGCATGGAGATTCAGACCGCGGCTCGATACCGAGTCAAGGTGATCTATGTGGTTCTGAACAACGCCGCACATGGCGCAATCCATATCGACGCTATCAGGAGTGGTTCGATTTCAGAGCAGTTCACCAAATTGCCCTGTCATAGCTGGTCGGCTTTTGCATCATCGATCGGTGTGGCCGCGCGCGCGGTTGAGCGCATCGACGAGCTTGATGGTGTATTGAGTGAAGCTTGCCAATATGACGGCCCCTTTCTGATCGAAGTCATCACCGGAGTTTTTCCCGCGCCGAACCGGTACTATGCAGAAGCCGAAGCCTGTCCGTGAGATTCCATCCTTCAACGCGACAAAGCCAACCGCATTGCTGAACGACGCCGCAATCAGACCGTCTGAACGCCGCGTCGCAGTTGTCAACGAAATGTCATTCGAACCGCCTAAGTTTAGACGTTCGGGCCGATGGCAAAGCTCGACGCGGCGATGGGCACGCCGGGCCTGCGCAATGCGCAAGAGAGGGGGCGCGGCGCGTAGCTTGCTGCAACCATTGAACCGGTCAGTCAATCTCGTGGAGGCAAACCATGCTGTTAAAACGCGGAATTGCAGTTCTTGCCGTTGCTCTACCGCTCGCGGCCGCGCAAGCGCAAACCGTCGACATCACCGGCGCGGGCAGCACTTTTGCGGCCCCGATCTATAACAAGTGGGCTGACGCCTACCATAAGGCGGGAGGCGGCAAGGTCAACTACCAGGGCATCGGTTCAGCGGGCGGCATCAAGCAGATCATCGCGAAGACCGTTGATTTCGCAGGTTCCGATGCGCCGATGAAGGACGACGAACTGGCGAAGACTGGCCTGTTCCAATTCCCGACCGTGGTCGGCGGCGTCGTGCCGGTCGTGAACCTGCCCAGCGTGAAGCCGGGTCAACTCATTCTGTCGGGTGCCGTGCTTGGCGACATCTATCTGAACAAGATCAAGAAATGGAACGATCCGGCGATCGCCGCGCTGAATCCGGGTATGAAGCTGCCAGATACGGACATCGCCGTGGTACGCCGCGCCGACGGTTCGGGCACGAGCTTCATCTGGACGAACTTTCTGTCGAAGGTGAACCCGGAGTGGAAGTCGAAGATCGGCGAAGGCACGACGGTGAACTGGCCGACCGGTACGGGCGGCAAGGGCAATGACGGCGTTGCCGCGTTCGTGCAACGCCTGCCGGGCGCGGTCGGTTACGTCGAGTGGGCATATGCGAAGCAAAACAACATGATCTACACCAGCCTGAAGAATTCGGCCGGTACCGTGGTTGCGCCGAAGACCGAAACCTTCAAGGCGGCCGCCTCGGGCGCGGACTGGAAGACGTCCTTCTACCAGATCCTGACGAACGAGCCCGGCAAGGACGCGTGGCCGGTCGTCGGCGCGACCTTCGTGCTGCTGCATGCGACGCAGGACAAGCCGGCGCAAGGCGCGGCAACGCTGAAGTTCTTCGACTGGGCGTTCAAGAACGGCGGGCAGGCTGCCAGCGATCTCGACTACATTTCGCTGCCGGACGCGGTCGTGTCGGAAATCCGCGCGCAATGGAAGACCAAGGTCAAGGACGCCTCGGGAAAACCGGTGTTTCAGTGAAGGCCTCGATGCCACCCGCCTCAAACAGCTTGTAATCGATCATGGACGAAGTCAATTGACGGTGCCGAGCGTTCAGGCTCGTCTGCTTTTGGTCAATCGCCGTTGTGCGATGCCGCCTCCGCGCCGAAGCGCTCGACCATGAATTCAATAAAGCTCGCATCGAGGTGATTGCGGGCGCCACGCGAGCGCGTAATCGCGATCGGTCGTCATAGCCATTGGCGTTTGCTTATCGTATCCATCAGCCGAACGGCAAGCGGCGTCGCGCCCGTGGCTAATCAACGCGATCAGGTGTTGGTCGGGGCCCTGGACCCGCTCGAGCGCGCAAAGAGGGAACGCTCATCACACGCCACGCCACGCTACGGCACGCTCGCGATGTACCATGTCTGCGTGAAATCTCGCGCTGGATATCGTGGAGTACATCATGGGAAGCGCATGGAAACGCCGCTTCAAACTGTTTATCCAGCGTTTCTGGCAGCCAACCAGCGCGTGCATGACCTGTATGCCGGGGAGCTGGGGCAACATCATGAGCCTCACGCACTGGGCGATCGCATTCAAAACCGGGCTGCTCACCGGCGTGCTCGCCCTGCTGCTCACCTTCACGCCGGCGGCGAAGTGGTACGGGAATCGCTATAGCAACGCGCTGCTCGTCGGTTGCCTGACCGCTATCGGCGATGCCTACTCTCATTTCAGCCACTACCGCTTTCATGTTCTCGAACACATCGCGACGGGGGTCGTGTCAGGCCTGTTTGCGCTTGCTGCGTCGTACCTGTTCGAGGACCGCGCGCGCCGCGTACGCGCGGCGTGGTCGCGTTTGTTCGGATAATAAGACTTCGATCTCGAACATCGTGAGACGTCACGATGAGTGTTGCGCGTGACACGTTCGTGCCCGGATACATCGCGGTGAATTGTTCGCGTCAGTGCGGTGACGAAAGCAGTTTGAAGCGCTTCCACAGCTTCTTCAATGTCTGATGATCGGCAGCGACGCGTGACGCGAGGAAGCCGCGTGCGAAGGCCGCGCCCGAGGCTGCTTCCGGCGACGTTTTCAACAACGACTTCAGAAGCTGGTCGGCGACGACGGCATCGTTGCGCCAGCCGAGATCATCCTGAAGCGCGGTGAGCGCGTCGACATAATGGCGAACGGCCTGCTTCGGGCATAGCGACGCAAAGAACTCGGTGGCGTATCGAACTTTTTTCGCCGCGATGCGGGCTCGGTGACGACGGTGATCGTCCAGATCGGCCAAACCCTTGCCACGTTTGATCAGTTTCTTGTGCCGACGACACAGGACATCGGCGGCGAATGACTTCACCGGGCCGCTGATCGCGTTGCGCTGTTCGTCGGACATCTCATCTCGCCAACCTTTGCGGTTCACCCAAAGCGCGAACTGGAGCGCGAGCCGCGTGTAGCGAACCGACTCGACCGCGGCAGCCGCGCGCTGCCGGTTGTTGACGGCAATCTGCTCGCACGCCTCTCTGACGGGCCGGATCTCGTCCGCATTGCCGTCGGCGCCGGCATGGTCGAGCGTCGATCCCGCAAGCACTTCCCAGTCGCGCGCGCCACCGAGTTCCGAGGCAATCCAGCGCAACTCCTCGTCGAATCCGGACGAGGCGGGGATGACCTTCGCAAACAGGTCGAGAGCCGAACGCAAGCGACGGAGTCCCACGCGCATCTGATGGACGCTCGATGGATCGTGGCCCGACACGACGCCCCGTTCATTCGCGTGGACCTGGTCCAGACAGTTGCGCACAATCACGCAGAACGCATCCTCGACCGAATCGCGTTTGTTCAGTCGCACTGGTTGCGCTTTCACCGCCTCGCTGTGCTCGTCAATGAGCAGTGCATACCCGACATCTGCCTTGCTGCGATGATCGATACGCAGCGGCGCAGTTTCGAGCATTTCCAGCGCGACCCGGTACAGCACATCCGGATTGCCCTGTTTCAGTTCCAGTTCCACCGCGGCGATCTGCACTGATCCCGAATCCGCCTCGACGCTTCCTTCGTCGAGAGCAAGCTCGAGTTCGTCTCCGGACGGCTGGCGCAGCACAAACGCTGACCGGTTGATCCGCGTGACGAACACCGGCTTCAGTTGGGCCGCAACGGTCTCGTCGCGAATCAGCTTTCCGCAGTCGCTGTCGTCGGGGATCTGGTCGTACAGCAGCGTCAGATCGGGCGCGTCGCTATTCACGGGCATCTCGAACTCGTCCCGGTCGAACAACCCCGCCTTGGCCGATCCTTCGCGCTTCAGCGTCTGGATTTTGTCGTTGCCGACGGTGCGCACGCGCAGCGAAGCCCCGCACCAGTGAAATGAAAAATCGGGCGTGTCGAAATAGGTGCTCGTCAGCAGGTGAGGCGTTCCCGCTGTGACTTCTGATTGCGCAAGCATCGACGCGTTACGCAATTTGACGAGATCTTCGTTCGCAACGCGCAGCTTCAGTTCCCGTTCCATGCTGCCTCCGAAATGAGCACCGGACTGTCAGACTACACCGGATTGGCTGGACCGCGTCGCGGCCGATCGTCCCCAGTGGCCTCAGATAAAAGTTGGACACGGAAAAAGTGGATGAGACGGTCGACGAGCCTGGCGCGAATGCCTGTACACGTTGGAACATCTTGATTAGGAAATGATCGTTTCCTATAATCGCCGTATGACTACACCCAACCATGCTGCCAGACAGCCACGTGCTCCAGGTCGTCCACGCGAATTCGAAATGGACGTCGCGCTGGACGGCGCAATCCAGATTTTTCGCGAGCGCGGTTATCAAGGGACGTCTCTTGGCGACCTTGGGTCCGCGATGGGGCTCACGGCCGGCAGTATCTACAAGGCGTTCGCCGATAAGCGAGCGGTATTCCTTGCCGCGCTCGAGCGCTACATCCACCTACGAAATGGCCAGTTGCAGAGCCTGCTCGACGCGGAGCAGACCGGCCGCGACAAGGTACGGGCCATTCTGCGGTTTTATGCTGAGTCTGCAATTGGCGAAGAGGGCAAGCGAGGCTGTCTCGTAGTCGGAAGTGCAGTCGACCTGCTGGCCTTCGATGACGAGGTCGCGAGTCATGTGGTCGCGTCTTTGCAGCGAACGGAGCGTCTGTTGTGTCGTTTGATCCGAGTGGGCCAGACAGACGGTTCGATCGCGTCCGCCGTGGATCCGGACGCTACCGGCCGCGCACTGCTGAGTCTGACGCAAGGTTTGAGGGTCGTCGGCAAAGTCGGGCGATCCCGGGCACACATGATGGCGGCGGCGGATCAGGCCATGCGTCTGCTGGACTAAGCACAGCAAGACATAGCATCGCGTGACCTGCGCGTGCCGCTCGCCCTATTAGGAAATGTCCATTTCCTAACATCATCCGCCAATGAGAAAAGCCGCTCAACGGTGTCATCCCCCAACCCAGAGGAGTTTCGTTCGTGAATACACATCACTCGCCGGTGCCATCAGGGAGTTCCGGATTCGTAAGCACGTTGCCAGTAGCAAGGCCCGTTGCGGGGCTAGCAGGATTCGAGCACAAGTTCGCAACCGTAGACGGACTGAGGCTGCATTACGTCACCGGTGGAAACCCACAGGGCGACGTGGTCGTGTTGCTCGCGGGCTTTCCCGAGAGCTGGTTCGCCTGGCGCAAAGTGATGGGACTGCTTGCAAAGACCTACCGAGTCGTCGCGCCGGACCTTCCCGGACAAGGTGATTCGGATCGTCCGATGGACGGCTACGACACACAAACCCTTGCGAGCCATGTTCACGGTTTGCTCCAGCAACTGGGGATGACCCGGTACTTTCTTGCTGCACACGACATTGGAGCGTGGGTGGCTTTTCCTTACGCCGTAATGTTCGGCGACGAGGTCCGGCGACTCGCGCTGCTGGATGCGGGGATCCCCGGCGTGACGTTGCCTGATGCGTTGCCGAGCGCGCCCGAGCGTGCATGGCGCACCTGGCATTTCGCATTTCACGGGCTACCGGACCTGCCGGAAGTGCTGCTCGCCGGCAAGGAACGTGAATACCTCGACTGGTTCTTGCGGCGAAAGGCGGCCAATCCCGATACTTTCACTGACGCCGATATCGATGAATATCTACGCATTCTCAAGAAAGACGGCGGTTTACGCGCGGGCCTTGCGTATTACCGGGCCGCGCATGTGTCCGCCCAACAGAATGCAGAACTGAAGCAACGAGGCATGCTCGACCTGCCACTGCTGACGCTCGGTTCCGATCAAGGTTCCATCGCCGATATGGCAACACCTTTGAGAGCCTTTTTCACCGACGTCCAAGGCCGCACCATTAGCCACTGCGGGCACTTCATTCCAGAAGAACAACCGCGCGCGGTCGCCGACGAACTCACTGCGTTCTTTGGAAGCGCAGAGGGGTAACGGGGCCACGGGGGCGCAAGATGCCGCGCATGGCTCAGGCGATGCGGGCGTGCTGTAGGACGATCCATGCGGACCACACAAGCAACGCAATGCCGAGCGGCTTGCCGATGGAGCTGCCCCAGCGGAAATTCTTCTCGGCCGACATGATCGCACCCAGCGCCAGCATCCAGCCGACGCTGCCAGTGCCGACCGCGAACATCAGCAGCATCAGGGCCCAACAGCAGCCGATGCAGAAAGCGCCGTGACTGATGCCGAGCGCAAAGCTCTCGCGGCGCGCGCTCCTGCCGCGCCAATGCTCGGTGATGAACATCAGCGGCGAGCGGCATTTGTCGAGACATCGGTGCTTGAGGCTGCTGAACTGATAAAGGCCCGCGAGCGCGACGATCGCGGCGCCGATCAGCCAGCCGTTTGCAAGCAAGCTCGCAGACTGGTCCGCGACCAGATGGAGCGCCGCGTCGAAGCCGTGCGCGAGCACGCCGAACAGCGCCCACATCGTCGCGTAACCGACGATCAGAAGCGCCATCAGAGTGCGCCGGTTTGCGCGCGCGACGGTCATCCGCCGGAACGTGTCGAAGAGCGGGAAGGCGGTCGGCAGCATCATCGCCGCGATCATCAGCAGCCATGCGACGCTGTGCAGCAATGCCGCAATCGTGAGGCTCGCGCCGGGCACCTCACGGCATATCGCGCCGACGAGCGGCAGTTCGGCCCAACTCGCATGATGCAGAAAACGCGCATAGGGCCCCGCGTCCCATATCCATAACGCGATCCACGCGCTGCCCGTCAATGCGACGAACAGCGGCGCGAACAGCCGCGAGCGTGCGAGCATCTTCACGACGCGAAGCTGAACGATCCCTGAATGGCGTTATGTCCGGTCAAGGCGAGGTCGAGATCGAGCTTTTCGTGCCGCAGGCGGAATGCGTTCGCCTTGCCGACGAAAGCAGGGGAGCCGGGTATCGTCGAAAAGATGCTTTCGACCAGTTTGGTCGGCTCGCCGGTCGGGCCGCGATAGGGCTCCAACTCGGCCTCGATGGCTTCGCCGACTTTCATCCTGCCCTTGCCGTCGACGACCGCGTATTCGATCGGCGCGCGTTCCACGGACACGACTTCGCCGATCAACTGCACGAGATCCGCGATGGGGCCACCGCGCTCGCCACGGTGCACGCTAACCAGGGCGTCGAATTGCGCGTCGCTCGCGCGCTCGTCGACGAACATCGCGACGCGCCAGCCGCCTTTGAGCACGTTGCCGGGAATGAACGCCGCGAACGCGATCGTCAGGCCCGATACATCGACGCCGTCGATCATGCCTTGCTCGTAGTGGTACGCAAGCGCGCTGCGGCAAATGCCGTTATCGGGATCTTCTCCGATCCAGCACGGACACAGCACCTTGCATTCACACACTTCGAGGATGCTGCCCATCAGTTGATAGCTCATTCACGCCTCCGCTGCCGGTTGGATCCGGCCGGGAAGAACATCGCCGGACATCCTCTGTTGTAGCCGTTAAGCGGGCAGGAATCAAAGTGTTCGGGGCACTGCGAATGATTGAAGCGGCTTACACAGTCGGTGCTTTTGCGGTGCAGGAGGGGCGCAAGTCTTATATAAGACATAAGACATTTGACCTTGCATGGGTATTGCAATTAAAATCGCGATCGAAGCAGTGCCCGGCACAGCTTGGAGCGCCTTAAAAGCCTTTCCCTGAAACGCAAATACCAGCAGGTCCCCCATGCTTGAAAATTTTCGTGCTCACGTGGCCGCGCGCGCCGCGCTCGGCATTCCTCCCCTGCCGCTGACGGCTCAGCAGACCGCCGAGCTGGTCGAACTCCTGACGAACCCGCCCGCTGGCGAAGAGCAGACGCTGCTCGACCTGATCACCAACCGCGTGCCCGCCGGTGTGGACGAAGCCGCCCGCGTGAAGGCAGGCTTCCTCGCCGCCGTGGCCAACGGTCAGACCGCCTGCGCGCTGATCTCGCGCGCCCGTGCCACCGAACTGCTCGGCACGATGCTGGGCGGCTACAACATCCAGCCGCTGATCGAACTGCTGTCCGACGCCGAAGTGGGCACCGTGGCCGCCGCTGCGCTGAAGAAAACCCTGCTGATGTTCGACCAGTTCCACGACGTCAAGGAACTGGCCGACAAGGGCAACGCCAATGCGAAGGCCGTGATGCAGAGCTGGGCCGACGCCGAATGGTTCACGAGCCGTCCGGAAGTGCCGCAAAGCCTGACCATCACCGTCTTCAAGGTGACGGGCGAAACCAATACCGACGACCTGTCGCCGGCCCCGGATGCGACCACCCGTCCGGACATCCCGCTGCACGCACTGGCAATGCTGAAGAACGCGCGTCCCGGTATCACCCCGGAAGAGGACGGCAAGCGCGGCCCGGTCAAGTTCATCGAGTCGCTGAAAGAAAAGGGCCACCTGGTCGCGTACGTGGGCGACGTGGTCGGCACCGGCTCCTCGCGCAAGTCGGCCACCAACTCGGTGCTGTGGTTCACGGGCGAAGACATCCCGTTCATCCCGAACAAGCGCTTCGGCGGCGTGTGCCTTGGCGGCAAGATCGCCCCGATCTTCTACAACACGATGGAAGACGCCGGCGCTCTGCCGATCGAACTCGACGTGTCGCAGATGGAAATGGGCGACGTGGTCGAACTGCGCCCGTACGAAGGCAAAGCCCTGAAGAACGGCGCAGTGATCGCCGAGTTCCAGGTCAAGTCCGACGTGCTGTTCGATGAAGTGCGCGCCGGCGGCCGCATTCCGCTGATCATCGGTCGTGGCCTGACCGCCAAGGCACGCGAAGCGCTGGGCCTCGCCCCGTCGACGCTGTTCCGCCTGCCGCAGCAGCCCGCCAACAGCGGCAAGGGCTTCTCGCTGGCGCAGAAGATGGTCGGCCGCGCTTGCGGTCTGCCGGAAGGCCAGGGCGTCCGTCCGGGCACGTACTGCGAACCGAAGATGACCTCGGTCGGCTCGCAGGACACCACGGGCCCGATGACCCGCGACGAACTGAAGGACCTGGCGTGCCTCGGCTTCTCGGCCGATCTCGTCATGCAGTCGTTCTGCCACACCGCCGCTTATCCGAAGCCGGTGGACGTCAAGACCCACCAGACGCTGCCGAACTTCATCAGCAACCGTGGCGGCATCGCGCTGCGCCCGGGCGACGGCGTGATCCACTCGTGGCTGAACCGCATGCTGTTGCCCGACACCGTGGGCACCGGCGGCGACTCGCACACGCGCTTCCCGATCGGCATCAGCTTCCCGGCCGGTTCGGGTCTGGTCGCCTTCGCGGCCGCCACCGGCACGATGCCGCTGGACATGCCGGAATCGGTGCTGGTCCGCTTCAAGGGCAAGATGCAGCCGGGCGTGACCCTGCGTGACCTCGTCAACGCGATTCCGCTGTACGCGATCAAGCAAGGCACGCTGACGGTTGCCAAGCAAGGCAAGAAGAACATCTTCTCCGGCCGCATTCTCGAAATCGAAGGCCTGCCCGATCTGAAGGTCGAGCAAGCGTTCGAACTGTCGGATGCTTCCGCCGAGCGCTCGGCCGCCGGTTGCACGGTGCACCTGAACAAGGAGCCGATCATCGAATACCTGAACAGCAACGTCACGCTGCTGAAGTGGATGATCGCCCAGGGCTACCAGGATCCGCGCAGCCTGCAGCGCCGCATCAAGGCGATGGAGCAGTGGCTGGCCGACCCGCAACTGCTCTCGCCGGATGCCGACGCCGAATACGCAGCCGTCATCGAGATCGATCTCGCCGACATCCACGAGCCGATCGTGGCCTGCCCGAACGATCCGGACGACGTGAAGACGCTGTCCGACGTAGCCGGCGCGAAGATCGACGAAGTGTTCATCGGCTCGTGCATGACCAACATCGGTCACTTCCGCGCCGCGTCGAAGCTGCTGGAAGGTAAGCGCGACATCCCGGTCAAGCTGTGGGTGGCCCCGCCGACCAAGATGGACCAGAAGCAACTGACCGAGGAAGGCCATTACGGCGTCTTCGGCACGGCTGGTGCGCGTACCGAAATGCCGGGCTGCTCGCTGTGCATGGGCAACCAGGCACAGGTGCGCGAAGGCGCGACGGTCATGTCGACGTCGACCCGTAACTTCCCGAACCGCCTCGGCAAGAACACGAACGTGTACCTCGGCTCGGCGGAACTGGCGGCGATCTGTTCGCGCCTCGGCAAGATCCCGACCAAGGAAGAGTACATGGCCGACATGAGCGTGCTCAACGCCAACGGCGACAAGATCTATCAATACATGAACTTCGACCAGATCGAGGACTTCAAGGAAGTCGCCGACGCTGTGACGATGTAAGTGTGCTGTCGGACTACGGCGTGTGGTTCGCGTCGTAGCGCCACGAAATGGCGCCGTGGGCTGAATGCCTGCGGCGCCATTTTTTTTGCGGCGTTCGAGTCGAGGTCCGAGCTCAGGGACTGGCGATAGCCGATCCGCATCGCAAGACAAACCCCGCGACCTGGTCCAACGCGTATCGGGCGCTTGCAAGCTCGTCGGTCGAGCGCTGGAAGACGTGATGGAGTCCCTCGTAGATTTCCAACTGCACCGTATTTCCCCGCTGCGCAGCGGCAGCCGCGTAGCCCCGGGCGTCGTCGAGCAGCAGTTCGTCCGTGCCGACCTGAATGGCGATCGGCGGCAGATGTGCGGGAACGTGGTACAGCGGCGACGCACGTCGGTCCGCGGGATCGGCTGACCCAAGGTACGCGGCGGCGGCATCGGCGAGCATGGGCCGCGTCAAGACCGGGTCGCGGGTCTCCTCACTGCGCGACGACGGGCCCGTCAACGCAAGATCGAGCCACGGCGAAAAAGTGGCCACACAAGTAACGTTCATCGACCGGCCTCCATCAGCGCCCAGCGCCGCAAGCGCGAGCCCGCCGCCTGCCGAGTCGCCAACCAGCGCGATGTCGCGAATGCCTGACTGCGCCATCCACCGCAACGCTTCGATCACGGCATCGTATGCCGCGGGAAACGCATGCTCGGGCGCAAGCGGATAGTCGAGAACGAAGGTGTCGATGCCGGCACGCACGGCAATCTGACTCGCCAGGCCGCGATAACCGGTGGCAGACCCGAGTACGAACGCGCCTCCGTGCAGAAAGAGGATCGCGCGGCCGGCCACGGCGGATTCGGGTCGAATCCAACAACCCTTTACGTCCGCGCTCTCGACTCTTTCAAGATCGACGCCATCCGCTATAGGCGTTTGCGCCGTCATCGCGTCGTAGGCCTCACGCGAGGCTCCGCCGAATTCCGCAAAGAGTCGCTGAGTACGGTCGAGCACCGATATCGCCGCCTCGCGGTCGTCGTCACTCAAGGGGTGCCGCATCTCGATCAGGTTGGTCTGCTGTACGACGCTCATCATTTGCTCCTTTGTTAGTGGTGGTCGACGGGCAGACGATATCGATTCCGCCCAGCGTCCAGAAGAAGGCCGAACGGAATACAATCAATTCCATTCCGGAAGTTTTGGAGGCAAGGAGTGGACCGCCTGGATGCGCTCAAACTTTTCGTCCGCATCGTCGAGAGCGGGAGTTTCGCTGCGGCGGCGCGCGAAATCGGCGTGGGCCAGCCCGCGGTCAGCAAGCAGATCGCGTCGCTCGAACGCCATCTTGGCGCGCAACTGGTCAGGCGCACGTCGCGCAGCATGACGCTGACCGAGACGGGACAATCGGTCTATGAAGCGGGTTTGCGCATCATTGGAGATTTCACGGAGCTCGAATCGTCCGTAGGGCGCGGTCAGGTTTCGCCGGCCGGGATGGTTAGGGTCACCGTGGCGCCGGTTTTTGGCCGGCTGTATGTGGTGCCGCGCCTGCCGGCATTTTTCGCCAGGTATCCGAACGTGTCCGTGGACCTGTCGGCAACGGAGCGAACCGTCAATCTGGTCGAGGAGGGCTTCGACCTTTCGATCAAAAGCGGGCGGCTTGCCGACTCTTCGCTGATTGCAAGGCAACTGGCATCGAGCCCAGTCGTTGTCGTCGCAACGCCGGATTACCTCGAAAAACACGGGCGCCCCGAACGGCCACAGGATCTCGCCCGACATGCCTGCGTCGTTTTCGCGCCGCTTCGCGAGCCGCGGGCGTGGCGCTTCGAAAACGTCGACGGTCCCGGCTTGCACGTCCCGTCCGGCAATTTTCACACCGGCGACGCGGAACAGATTCGCGCTGCCGTGCTCGCCCATATGGGACTGGTTCAAGCGCCGGCGTGGCTCTTTGCGCCGGAGATCGCGAGCGGTGCGGTCGTCAGTCTGTTGCCGGATTTCGCGCCGGCGCCGATGGCCATCCACGCCGTTCATCCTGCCGGCCGACGATTGCCGACCAAGACCCGCGTATTTATCGATTTCGTTTCAGAAATTCTGACGTCTGAACCCGGTCCGGCCTTTGTCCCGGTCAGGACCTAGCGAGTGTTCCGCCGACACCGAATCATGCCGACAGGGATCCCGGTCCGGCCTTACCGCGCCGCAGCCAATCGCCGGTCGACAAGGCACTTGACCCGTCCGACAATGCTTGGCGAAACACGGTCGAACGGGCTGCGATCCAAGCGTCTTTTTCCAATGCGGCGTGGGTCCCAGGTGGTCGTCCGCGATTTTTTTGACGCCCCCTGTCCGTCAGCATACGGCCCGCGCGTCATTGTGATGGCGGCCGATGCAATTCATCCGCCTCAACCCCAGGACGGAGGCTCAAATGGAATACCTGTTGATGATCTACTCGGAAGAAAACGGCTGGAACAAGATGACCGAAAGCGAGCGGCAGCAAGGCGTTGCCGCCTATCACGCGTACACCGAATCGTTGAAGAAAGCGGGGGCTCTGGTGGGGGCCAACCGGCTGCAGCACACGAACACGGCCACCACGGTGCGGCTCGTCGACGGCAAGCCGCAGGTGCTCGATGGACCGTATTCCGATTCGAAGGAGCAACTCGCCGGCTACTACCTGATCGACGTGCCGAACCTCGACGCGGCGATGTCGTGGGCGTCGCGTTGTCCCGGCGCGGCGCACGGCGTCATGGAGGTGCGCCCGGTCTGGACCGCCCCTTACGAGGCACCCACTGCATGAGTGCGTCCGGCGGCGCCCTTGGCGATGACGTCGCCGCGCGGTCGATTGCCGAGGCGGTCGCTCGCCGCAGCTACGGCAAGCTCGTCGCGCTGCTGGCGATGCGCACGCGCGACGTCGCCGCAGCCGAGGACGCGCTCGCCGACGCATTCGCGGCCGCGCTCGCGGACTGGCCGGAGCACGGCTGTCCCGCGAGTCCGGAAGCGTGGCTGATGACGGTTGCGCGCCGCCGGGCGATCGACGGCGCGCGTCATCGCCAGGTCGGCGACGACGTGGCGAACCAGTTGATGATCCTCGCCGACGAGATCGACGAGAGTGAGGCAGGCGCGTTGCCCGACCGGCGGCTTGCCCTGCTGTTCGCGTGCACGCACCCTGCGCTAGAGGCCGCGATTCGGACGCCGCTGATGCTGCAAGTGGTGTTGGGGCTGGAAGCGAAGACGATTGCGTCGGCGTTCCTGATGTCGCCCGCCGCGATGAGCAAACGCCTCGTGCGGGCGAAGACCAAGATCCGCGAAGCGGGCATTCCGTTCAGCGTGCCCGAGCGCGAGGAGCTGCCGGGCCGGCTCGACGCGGTGCTCGAAGCGGTCTATGCGGCGTATGCGGAAGGTTGGACGGACCCGGTCGGCGGCGATACCGAGCGGCGCGACCTCGCGGACGAGGCGCTGTATCTCGCGCAACTGCTCGTCGAATTGCTTCCCGACGAACCGGAGACGTTGGGCCTGCTCGCGCTAATGCTGTTTGCACAGGCGCGACGTGATGCGCGACGCGATGCGGCTGGCGACTACGTGCCGCTGTCGGCCCAGGACCCTGCAACGTGGAACGCGCCGATGATCAACGCGGCGAACGCACTGCTGCGGCGCGCGAACGCGCTCAACGCAATCGGGCGCTTTCAGCTCGAGGCCGCGCTGCAGTCGGCGCATGTGGATCGCTGCCGGACGCGTCGCCCGAACTGGGACGAAATCGTGCAGCTCTACGATGGGCTGTTCGCCATTGCGGCGTCGCCGGTGGTCGCCGTGAACCGTGCGCTTGCCGTGGCCGAACGCGACGGCCCGCAGGCGGCGCTCGACGCGCTTGCGCCGTATGCGGACGACCCGCGGCTGGCCGACTACCAGCCCTACTGGGCCGCACGCGCCAATCTGCTCGCGCGTGCCGGCGCGACTGCGCAAGCACTCGACGCGTACGATCTGGCAATCGGCCTTGAGCGTGATCCGGCCGTGCGCCGGTTCCTGCAGCGCAAGCGAATGGAGCTTGCATCGACGAGCGGGACCTTCACGCGCGGTGCGGAGCCCCCATAAGAGACGCCTGAATGGAGCGGCTTGGCGATATCGATCAGATACGCCTGGCTTCCCGAATGCTCTTGAGAACGCGCGCGTTCTGTCGCGCGTCGGATTGCCAAAGATCTGTTCCGGCGGTCCTTCTTCATAAACTGCGCCGTCGCACAGAAAGCAAACCTTTGATGAAACCTCACGCGCGAAGCCCATTTCATGTGTCGCGAGCAGCATCGTCATGCCTTCGCTCGCGAGATCGCGCAGACGCCGAGCACTAACTTTGCGTCACAGACAGGCCCGCGAAATGAAGGCAGGTTCCAACGACTCGCTGGTCAAAATCCGGCTCATGGCAGCGGGGTATTTGCCGCCCTGGCTGATGATGCCGATTTCGACGGAGTATTCATCGACAGCACCATCGTTCGTGCCCAGCAGCGTGCCGCTGGCTCGCTCAAAAAAGGCGACCAGGCGCTGGATCGGTGCTGTAGGCGCTAGCTGAGCAGGTCTATCCGACCGTAGGCGCGTAACGACAGACGCCCCGGCATGCCGAACCGAGGGTTGGTATACTATCGCTTCAAAACCAATTGGTAGTTGATAAAAGATCGACAGCCAATCTTTCGCGTTTGGTGGCGGGCAGTTAGGCCGTGGCCCGCTGTCGGAGCCGCACGCAGCACATTGACGCGTATTGGAGCGTTCCCAGCCTTGCCGGGCGGCACTGGCTGTTGAAACCATGGAAGGTTGAGCGAAGTATGGAACCCAAGTTTTACCGCGGCTGGCACCTGGCCAAATCGGACACGGAGTACAAGGCTACGGAGTTCGAGTGGGCGTTGATCCGCTTTTACGAGTCGTTTTCGCGTTTTGTGCTGACCACGGGCATGATCACGATCGCGGCCGACGTTGATATCAAGTATCAGGAGCATGTGATCCTGCACGTGATCCGCATGCAGGATCGTCCGAAGAACAGCGCGACCATCGCGCGGCTGATGAATCGGGATGACATCCCGAACATTCAATACAGCTTGCGCAAGCTGGAATCGGCCGGCCTGATCGAAAAGCTCAAGGACAAGAACAGCAAGACCTACTCGTATACGGCGAGCGAGCTTGGCGTCAAGCTGACCGACGAATACAACAAGGTCCGGCAGGAGATTCTGGTCAAGCGTTTCGAGGAGATCAGCGACGTCGACGAGAAGTTCGAGCGCGGTGCGCGCTTCATGTCTCTCCTGACCGGCATTTATGAGGAAGCGGCTCGCGATTCGGCGACCATCACGCCTCAAACCGACGAGCCGCCGCCGAAGCCGAAGGCTTCGCGCAAGTCCGCTTAACCGGCAACCGCGGCCGCGCAAGTCACAGCGCCGGATGCAACCTGTGCCAGTCGCTAGCCTTCTGGTACGCCATGCCGGCGCGGCACAGCAGGGCTTCGGCGCCATGAGCCGCAACGAACTGGAATCCGATTGGCAGGCCGCCCTGCGTGAGCCCGCATGGCAGAGCGATCGCGGGATGGCCGCTGGAGTTGAACGGTGCCGTGAACTGGATCAGGCGCGCATTGAGTTCCGGGTCCTGCGCGAGCGCGCCAAGCTGTTCATGCGTGGGCGCGGCGAACGGCTGCATCGGCACGATCAGCAGATCGATCCCGCTCATGAGCCGGTTGATCTTTCCGCGTAGCGCGGCACGGTTCAACAGGACCTGCTGATACGCCATCCCACTGGTTTCGCGACCAATCTCGATCAGGCGCGTAAGCGCTGGCCCATAGTGCGCCGCGAGCCGCGGATAGGTGTCGGCATGGGCCACCGCCACTTCCACACCGCAGTTGACCTGCCACTCGTCGACTACCGTGCGCACATCGGGAACGCGCACTTCTTCCACCTGAGCGCCGAGCGACTTCACCACTTCCACGACCCGCGCGAGCGCGTGCACGATGACGTCGTCGGTGCCATTGCTGTTCCACTCGGCATCGATGCCGATTCGCAGTCCGCCCAGATCGTGCGCGTCGTCCGGCAACACGAGTCTGGCCTCGGGCAACGAGGTTGGGTCGAGTGGATCGTGCCCGGCAATCGCACCAAGCAGCAGCGAGGCATCGGCTGCACTGCGCGCCATGGGGCCCGGATGATCAAGACTGGCGCCGAGTGCGAACACACCGTGACGGCTCACGCGTCCCCACGTCGGCTTGATGCCGGTGAGACCGTTGGCTGCAGAGGGAAAACGGATCGAGCCGCCCGTATCGGTACCGAGCGACGCGTAGCATAGCCCCGCCGCCGTCGCGACGCCGGAGCCACTCGACGACGCGCCTGCCCAGTGCCCCGGATGCCACGGATTGACCGGCTCGGCGATCTCGGGGTGATGGGTTGCGAATGCGCCCTCCGTGAGCTGAAGTTTGCCGAGCACGATCGCGCCGGCATCGCGCAGCCGCTTGACGGCGGTCGCGTCTTCGGTCGGCACGAAGTTGCGATGAATGGTCGTGCCGGCGGCAGTCGGCGAACCCGCGCACCAGTACAGGTCCTTCACCGCCAGCGGTATGCCGTGCAGCGGCCCGAGCGTCTCACCATTCAGCACTTTTCGTTCGGCTTCGCGCGCGGATGCGAGCGCCTCGTCACGCATTACGAGCGCGTAGCTGTGCAGCGTGGGGTCGAGCCGCTCGATGCGTTCTAGCATCGCGGTCGTGACTTCCACGGGGGAGATCTCGCGCGTGGCGATCAGGCGCGCCAACTCGCGCACCTCCATGTAGTGCAGTCCGGAATGGGACATGATCAATCTGCCTCCGTACTCAAAGTCCGAGCTCTGCGCGCTGCCGCGTGAGCGTATCGATCACGGCGTACATGATCTTGTGCGCGCAAGGCATCAGGTCGGGAATATAGGTCGCACCCATGCCGCCCAGCCCCTCGGCCACCGGCACCGGCGAGCCTTCGGCGGGCCATGGCCAGCCGATGCGCGCGGTCGGAATGCCGAAGCGGCGCAGCGCGGCACCGTCGGTCTGGCCGCCGAGCAGGTCGGGCGTCGGATGCGCACGCTGCTCGATATGCTCCCAGCCGCGCCGCGCGGACTGCACGATCCAGTTCGACGGGGACGTCGTGCCGCCGGGCACGGAGCCATACATTTCCCAGTCGAGATCGAAATCGGGATGACGCTCCCGTAGTGCCGCGACGAATGCGGCGAACTGCGCCTTCACTTCGCCCGGTGAGGTACGGGGATTGATGCGCACGTCGAAGAAAATCTCGGTGACGGCCGAAGGAAACGCCGGCCGTTCAGGCCAGCCCGCCCGCACGCCCGAGATCCAGCCGTGCGGCTTGACCGCGCCGGACGTATTGCGCTCGGCGTACTCGATCAGCCATTGCTCGAGTTCGAGTATCACGTGCGCGGCCGGCACGACCGAGCTGCGAAAGCCCGGCGTGTCGCGCGGCACGCCCGCGTAACCGAGTGTGCCCTTGACCTTCAGCTTGAACCAACCCATGCCGGGTTCTTCGTGATAGACCCAGTTCCAGGGCTTCATCACGATCGCGAAGTCGGGCGCTACGCCTCGGCTCAACAGGTGCGTGACGCCTGCGGACATGCCCGCGTGGTCGCGCGCGGCGAGATCGACGGGCATGCCGCCATCCGCCATCGCGACGATCAGGTCGCCGACCAGCGGCACGTCGGCCTCGATCAGAGCGGTCGCGACTTCGGTCAGCGTGGCGATCATCCCTTTGGGGTTCGACGCGCCAAGGCCGTAGATCCAGTCACCTTCCATACGTGCGCGCGGCTTGAGGTCCGCGAAATCGGGCGGACCGATCCACGGGTCGTCGCTTTCGTCGCCCTCGAGATGGGTGTCGATGGGCGCGTAGAGCATCAGCGCGGCACCGCCGCCGCTGCCGCGTTTCTCGGCGACGACGTTGCCGGTGCGCTCGTTCATGGGGCGATAGCTTGCGCTCAGGCCGACGCTCGCCAGATGCCCGACCATGAACTGGCTCGCGTCGCGCGCGGCGCCGGTCGGGCTGTGAATGTCCGTGAGTTTGAACAGCAGCTGTTGCAGCCGCCGCGCGTCGAGCGTTGCGCAGGCCCGTTCGTACCAGGCCTGTTGCTCGGAAGAAAAGGGCAGTGGCGTGGTGCTGACCACGATGGATACCTCCAGATTGCGTTGCGATGGGTGGTCAGTTCGACGGCGCGAACTGTTCGGCGTAGATGTTTTCCGGGCGCAGGCCGAGATTCACGAGCTTTGTCGTGGCCGCCTCGATCATGCGCGGCGGACCGCACAGATAGGCGACGGCGCTTTCGTGCGTCACGTCGGCCTCGCCGATCGCATCGACGGGATTGCCGGCGAGTAGTTCGCCGCTCGCGTGGTGGTCTACCGAGATGCGCGTTTTGAGATTCGGCAGCCATTGCCGACGCAGCTCCAGATCGTCGAGGCAGAAAAGCTGCTCGGGCGTTGCACAGCCAAAGCTCAGCAGGATCGGCGGCTTGCGTCCGGGCTGGCGACGCAGGGCGTCGATCATCGACAGGATGGGTGCGAGGCCGGTCCCGCCCGCCACCATGATGTGCGGTGCAGGCACCTTCTCACGCAGGAAGAAACTGCCGAACGGGCCTTCGATTTCGAGAACGTCATCGGGTTTCGCCTCCTGCTCCAGCCACTTCGACATCACGCCATCTTCAAGCACACGAATCAGTAGTTCGAGCTTCGGCAGATCGGCCGCCGTGCTGGCGGGCGAATAGCTGCGCGTGACATTCGTGCCCGGCACGCGTACCTGAATGAACTGCCCCGGCTTGAAGTCGAGCCACGCGCCTTCGGCCAGTTCGAGCCGCAGGCGCACGACGTTCGACGCCACCTTCTCGACGCTGTCGACGAATGCGTGCGCCTTGACCGCCTGCACGTCGGCCGCATCGCTCGCATAGTTCAGCGTGAACGTGCAGTTGGTTTCAGGTTCGGTCAGGCACAGCAGCCGGTCGCCGGCCTCGTATTCGCTGCGCAGAAGCGTCGAGCTGGCACCCGCGCGCATGCCGGCGCGGCCCTCGACAAGCTTCGCCATACAGCTCGAACAGGATCCCGACCGGCACTGGTGGATGACCGGGATACCTGCGGCGAGAGCCGCGTCCAGCACGCTCTCGCCCTGCTGCACGGCAACCGATGTCGCTTTCCCGTCGCGAAAGCTCAATGTGACGTTTTTAACGGAAGACATACGGATACCTTCAGTACTGCTGTGATTAATGATCCTCTTCGATCTTCTCGACGAAGTACGAAGGACGTTTGCCGTCTGCGGTTCGCTTCATGCGGATGCTCGACGCCTTGATGGTGCCGTCGATACCATTGCCTGGCTTGGCGATGCCACGATTCCAGCGCGAAGCAATCTTGCGCCAGCTGATCGGCGATACGTCGGTTGCAACGAGTTGTTCGTTGTCCCAGCCGGTGCCATCGGCATAAAAATCCTGCATCGCTTCGCGTGCGTACAGGTCGCAGTTGTTGAAGCCATGCAGGCACAGCGGCTTGAACAGATAGTCGTAGCGATACTTGAAGTCCTTGCGCTCCTTGTCGGTCGGGCACACGCGCGCGAGGATTTCCCAGTACTCGTAGGTGTCGTCCGTGATCGGCACATACCATTCGAACTGGACGACATGCTCTTCCGGCCAGTTCTCGACCATCAGCACGCCAGGCAGGAACACGGAGGTGCGGTACGGGCGGGCATTGACGTTCTCGACCTTGAGGTCGACTCTCTCGTTCTCGAGGACGGGGTTCCACTTCTCCGTGAAGAGCCATTGCACGAGGCCCTTGGGACCGTTCTCGTCTTCGACCGGCGCGATGCAGTCGTCCGCGGTCGGCACGATGCCAAGCGGCAGCACCCAGTCCTTCGCGTGAATGATCGCGTTGTCCTTGTGCACGAGGATGTGCGCGTTATCGAAGCCGTTTTCGCAGGCAATGCGCCAGTTCGCGAAACCCGTGCGGTGCATGCCGTACGCGACGACGTCCTTGTCCAGCAGGCTCGGCGCGGACGGCCACAGCGGATGCGGGAAGCGTTCGTCGTTCTCCGGGAAGCGGATGGGCAGGTCGTGCGCGAGCGGTGGCACGCCTTCATCCGGATAGTCGTCTTCGCGCACGAAGACGAAGATCATGCCCGCGACTTCCTCGACCGGATAGGTCGTGATACCTGTCGTGCCGATCAGCTTGTCATCCGGATTGCCGGCGATGGTCGCGAGCTTGCCGCTTTCCAGGTCGAACGTGAATCCGTGGTACCAGCAGCTGATCGTGTCCTCGGTAAGACACATCGGCTTGGCGGAGAGCCGCACGCCGCGGTGAATGCACTGGTCCTTCAGCGCGTAGATCTTGCCCTTCACGCGGCGCAACACGATCTGAACCCCGCAGATCTGAATGCCTTCGACGGCATCTTCCGGCAATTCATGGCTGAAGAGCGCCGGATACCAGTGGTTGATAAAGCCCCATGCCGCGTCCTTGTACGGCTGGTACTGGCTCTGGACTTTCGCGTCGTTGACGCGGGCGTCGCTGATCTCGTTGAGTCGCTGACCGGTGCTGCGCCGGCGGACGATGGGCGTGTCGCTCATGGAGTGCTCCTGATGTGTGGACTGGGGCGCGTCTCGTGACTGCTCACGAGCGCTGATTTCTGTACAGCTTGTCGCGGCTCGATGCGCTTCGCCGTGCGCGTCTCATCCGATGCTGTGAGTGAAGACTACGGAAACATAAATTGACAGTCAATTAATTTTCAATCAATCTTCCGTCGTACATTGATCGTAAATCGATTGAACATAGCGCGATAAAAATCGGCGAACGCCCGTGGGAAGGCGCTGAGCGGGCGATGTGCTGGTTGGAGGCGGTGCCGCTGTGGGTGATCTTCCCAGGGTTGTCCCTAGCGATGCTCCCGCCCGGAATGCGGCCCGGACGAGAACCCAGTACCCGAGCAGAGCGACGCGCAGGCAAAAGAAACAACACGAAACGTGTGCTGAAAAGCCGCCGCCTGGCAACTCGCCCGGTCAGCGGGCGCAGCAAAGGCTATTGACGAAAGGAAGAGGAGAACGCGGTGAAAATAAAGAAGTCTGCACTACTGATCGGCCTCGCGCTGGCCGCTAACGCCCATGCGCAAAGCAGCGTCGAAATCTACGGGATCATCGATACGGGCGTGATGTATGTGTCGAACGTGGGCGGTCACAGTAACTGGCTGGCCGACCCCGACACGATGGCGCCGAATTTGTTCGGCTTTCGCGGAACCGAAGATCTCGGCAATGGCCTGAAGGCGATATTCAAGCTCGAAGGCATGTTCAGCCTGAACAACGGCGAATCCACCAACGGGCTGTTCGGGCACGAAACCTATGTGGGATTGCGTGACGACCGTTGGGGCACCCTGACCGCCGGCAATCAGATCGACTTCATGTTCTATTCGCTCGTGGTCGATCACTGGGGCCCGGCCTTCCCGTTCGTCAATTCTCTGGGGCTGCGGCAAGGCTCGTTTTCGGGCCTGAATATTCCAGGGCCACCGGGCAACGGTTCGTTCGACTTCGACCGCACGCTCGGCGCTCCGATCGCGAACTCGGTCAAGTACATGAGCCCGACAGTCGGCGGCCTCTCGATGGGCGCGCAGTACAGCTTCGGCGGACAGGCTGGTTCGTTCGGTCAGGATAGCGGGCAGAGCTTCGGCCTGAACTATCACATCGGCGCCGTCGCGCTGAATGGCGCGTACACATACATCAAGTATCCCGAGTTGAACAACGGCAACGACGGTATCCGCAACATGGGTCTGGCCGCTTCGTGGGTGGTGGGGCCGACCGAGCTCGCCGCGATGTACACGAGCACGCAGAACACGCAGAACGGCGCGCGTGTCGGCGTCTACGAGGCCGACGTAACATGGACGGTCTCCCCGTTCCTGCACGCGAATCTCGCCTACCAGTACATGAAAGGCAACGACGTCCTGAAAGGCCAGAAGGCCAGTCAGGAGACGTTGTCGGTCCTGTATTCGCTCTCCAAACGCACGAGCATCTACTCAGCGCTGGCGCTGCAGCAGGCCTCGGGCGGCCCCGCCTGGATTTCGCTTGTGCCGGGACCCTCGTCGGGCGGCCGGCAGACGGCGGTCGACATCGGTCTGCAGCACGTGTTCTGACGATATGACCTGACCACGCGGAACCCGTCGCTCAACACACCGAGGCTGTGGCTCCGCGCTTCTCGACTGGCGCAAGCCAGTCGCGACCCGCCAAATACATACAGGAGATACCACCATGAGCAACCACTGCACCATGCGCGCGATGCGTGTACACGAACCCGGCGGCCGCTTCGTGCTCGACACGATCCCGCGCCCTGAACTGCTGCGGCCGACCGACGTCCTCGTCGACGTGAAGGCGTCCGGCGTCGTGCCGAATCTGCGCAACGTAATGAGCAATTACGGTGAGCGTGCTTACCTCACCGTGCCGGATCTGCCCGCTATCTACGGGCTGGATGCGGCCGGCGTGGTTGCCGAGGTGGGCAGCGCCGTGACCGGCCTCGTGCCGGGCGATCGCGTCTATATCAATCCGGGCCGTTCGTGCGGATCGTGCGACGCGTGCCGGACTGGCCAGCCGATCAACTGCGTGGCCTTCACGTTTCAGGGCTACTTCGGCTTTGGCCCGCAATCGAAGGCGATGTACCGGCAATACCCATACGGCGGCTTCAGCGAGTTCGCAACGGCGCCCGCCGACGGCCTCGTCAAGCTGCCTGAAGCAGTGAGCTTCGAGCAGGCCGCGCGTTTCGGCTACCTCGGCACCGCGTATTCTGGTCTGCGCAAGGCAGGCGTCGGCGCGGGCCGGACCGTGCTGATCGTGGGCGCAAGCGGCACGCTGGGTCTGGGGGCCGTGCAGATCGCACGCGCGATGGGCGCGACTCGCATCCTGTGCGTCGCGCGCAACGAAGCGCTGCTCGCCCGTGTGCGTGCACTCGATCCGCAGCGTATCCGCACGTTTTCGTACGGCACCGGCTCGCTGGCCGACTGGGCCCGCGAGCAGACGGACGGTATGGGCGTCGACGCGGTCATCGACGCGATCGCGCCGGGCGCCTCGCATCAGGTCACGCTCGACAGCATGGCGGCACTCAGGCGTGGTGGCCGGCTCGTCGAAATTGGCGCGATGACCGACCCGCTGCCGCTGAACCTGCACGAGATGATGTGCGCGCAGGTCAGCGTGATCGGCTCGCTCTGGTTCTCGGTTGCCGAAGGCCAGGACCTGGCGAAGATGGCTGCGGCCGGCACGCTCGATCTCGGTGTGTTCGAACACCACCGCTACACGCTCGATCAGGCCGACGAAGCACTCTCGGAAGCAGAAAAACGCGCTGGCGGCTTCGTCAACGTCGTCATCGTTCAATGAAACAGCCCGAATCGAACAGGAGAACATCATGGTAAGACGCGTCGTGACAGGCGAGAAAGACGGCAAGTCGGTCATCGTCTCCGATGGCCCCGTCGCCAATACGCACGACTACGCAGCCGTGCCCGGCTTCCAGACCACGCTGGCATGGGCGACGCTGCAGGGCATGGCGCCCCTGCCGCATGACGGCAAGGACCCGGTGGTCGGCATCCAGTCGGTGGTGCCCGATCCGCATGGCACACGCCTGCTCGTCGTGCAGTTCCCGCCGGACAGCTCGCTCGATTCCGCGGACTTCGACCCGGTTGCGGCTGGCGCGGAATACGAAGCGCATCTGCCTGGCCTCGCCCAGGCGTTCGAACCCGATGGTTCAGGCATGCACCGTACCGCGTCGGTCGACTACGACATCATCGTTTCCGGCGAACTGTGGCTCGAACTCGACGACGGTGAGATGCGCCATCTGAAGGCAGGCGACATCGTGATCCAGAACGGCACGCGCCACGCATGGCGCAATCGCAGCACGATGCCGGCGGTGATGGTGGCGGTATTGATCGGCGCCGAGACGCAGGCAGCGCGGTAACGGCAAACGAAGTGAGAGAGCAAACGATGAGTCAGCAAGCAGAACATCCCCACGACGGGCCGCCCAGGGCACCACGCGCCGAAACGCTGGAATGGAGCGACGCGATGTTGCTCGGTCACGCGCCGATCGACGCCGCGCATGAAGAGTTTGTCGAAGTGGTGACGGCGCTCGCCGGTTGTACGCAGCATACGGCGCTGGCCTGCTTGCAGGCGGTGGAGGCGCATCTGCTGTCCCACTTCGCAGTCGAGCAGGAATGGATGGAAAAGACCGATTTTCCCGCCGCCGAATGCCATCTCGACGAGCACCAACGGGTGATGGAGGCCGTGCAAAAGGTGAACGCACTCGCAGCCATTGGCCAGGTCGGCCTGCAGGACGTCAAGCGTCTCGCACAGGCATTGGCCGACTGGTTTCCAGGTCACGCCGACTATATGGATTCGGCATTGTCGGCGTGGATCAACAAGAAGATGTATGGCGGCGCACCCGTCGTGTTGCGACGCGATCTGCAAGTGGCTGAGGCGGCCTGAACGAAGTGACGGAGCTAAACATGATCATGAAGGACAAGGTGGGACTCGTAACGGGCGGTGGCTCGGGCATGGGGCGCGCGGCGGCGCATGCGCTGGCGCGCGAGGGTGCGATCGTCGTGCTCGCTGGACGCGGTGAAGAAAAGCTTGCGAGCGTGCGCGACGAAATCCAGCGAGCCGGAGGACGGGCGGAAATCCGCTCGGCCGACGTATCGCGTCGCGAGGATAACGAGGCGCTCGTCGCGTTCGTCGAGTCGCGCTTCGGCAGGCTCGATTTCGCATTCAATAACGCGGGCGGCCACGCGGACTTTAAGCCGATCGACCAGACACCGGTCGAAGAGTCGGAATGGGTGATCGATCTGAACTTCAAGGGTGTCTATTACGGCGTCAAGTATCAGGTTGAAGCGATGCTGCGCGCGGGCGGCGGCGCGATCGTCAACAACGCATCCATCTTCGGCTTACGCGGCATGAACGGCATCGCTCACTACGTTGCAAGCAAGCACGCGGTAGTCGGCCTCACGCGTGCGGTCGCGAAGGAATATGCCGGTAGCGGTATCCGCATTAACGCCGTGTGTCCGGGCGCAACCGAGACGCCGAACTACATGCGCTCGACCGACGGCGACGTGCACCTGCTCGATGACATGATTCCGATGCGCCGCATCGGCCAGCCTCATGAAGTCGCCGACGCGGTGCTCTGGCTGCTGTCCGACAAGGCGGCCTATGTGACTGGCGCCACCCTTTCCGTCGACGGCGGCATGACAACCTGAACGACCATTTCAGGCTCACGGTACACAAGGAGAAAGAACGATGAGATCGAATCGTGCAGCACGGTATATCGGCGGCGCGCTTATCGCGCTGATTGCCTTCGGTGCGAATGCTCAGGGCGGCGGTGCAACTGCTTCGACGCCGGCTGCGAGCGCGGCTTCGGACCAGAGCAAAAGCGCGAAGCGCGCGGCGAACCGGCAACTGCAGAAGAAAGTGCGCCGCGCGCTGGCTCACACCAAGGGCCTCAACGCGTCGGGCATTGCAGTACGCGCGAACGACGGCGCGCTCACTTTGCAGGGGTGGGTGCCGGAGCAGTCCCAACTCCAGCTTGCGTTGCGCACGGCCCAAGGTGTGCCCGGTGTCGTGTCGGTGAACAACCAGTTGACCATACGACCGGTGGGGCAGTGAGACGTCGTCCCGGCGCGAGCAATTGGACGTTGAACGATCGCGCCCGGGACCACGAATCAATACGGAATCAGCCAAAAGAAGGACGTGCATGTTTGACGGCATCACCATCAAGTCGCGATTGACCATCGCGATGGCTTTCCTGTGTCTGCTCCTGACCGGGGCAGGCATGCTCGGCCTGAGCAGTATTGGCCGGGTGAACGCCTCGTTGAAAGCGGACCCGGGTCGTGTCTGCATTCAGCGTGGAAGCGCCGGCGGCGATTTGAGTTGACGCTTGACGGCGTCGGAGAAAGCCCTTCGGTGGAGGGGCCAAAGCGAAGTTGAATCAGCCTCATGTACGTCAGTTGGCTTTACTAACTAATTGCCCGTCGAATGGCGGAACGTTTGGAGAGAGTCATGCCTAGCACGATTGAATTGACGCAGGAAGATGAAGTCGATGTCTCGACCATCAGGGTGCCGGAGAGTTCGCGCATGCCTAAGTTCGCGCTCACCATGGCCTGGTGGGGGCTCTGCAGCGCGATGGTGTATCTGATCATCGGCGCGACGCTGGCGCTTTATTACGGCACGACCAATGCGCTGATCGGGATGGTGATGTCCGTGGTCGTTTATTCGGCCGTGAACTACGTGCTGACGAACTATGCGATCCGCACGGGTCTTTCCGTGTCGCTTTTCTCCCGCGTGCTGTTCGGCAGTGCGGGCGCCGCATTGGCAACGTTGATATTCGCGGCAACCGTCATCTACTATGCCGTCTTCGAGAGTTCCGTTATCGCGGTCGCGCTGAACAGTCTTTTTCCATCCGTTTCCTATCCACTGGCTTGCCTGATCGTGGTCGCCTATAGCGTGCCGCTCGTTTTCGGCAGCGTGCAGAACTGGCTCGACAAGCTCAACGGCGTGCTTCTGCCGTTCTACGCGGCCGGCCTGATCGCGGCTGTGGTAGTGGCGACGTCCACGCACGGCTATAGCCCGGCCTGGATGCATTTCGGCGAGACGAAGGGGGCAGTCGTGTCGAACGGCTGGTGGGACTGCTTCGTCTACTACATGGGCGTGTGGCTGTTCATGCTCGCCGCTTTCGACTTCGCGCGCTTCGGCAAGAAGCAGGACGTCCGCTATCACAGCGTGATCAACTTCGGCATGCCGTTCTGGTTTGTTACGTTTATCGTCAACGGCGTGATCGGGATTTATCTCGTCAGCACGATCCCCGGACAAGGCGCGCTGTCCGAGGTATCGGTCGTGCTCGCGCTGCTCAAGTTGATGGGACTCTGGGGACTCGGCTTCCTCGTCGTCACGCAGACTCGCATCAACACCGCCAACTACTATCTCGCGACCATCAATACGCAGGCACTGTTCGAAGCAGGCCTCGGTCTGAAGCTGCCGAAATTTGTCTGGACGATCGTCGTCGGCGTGATCGTGTACGCGCTGATGCTGTCCGGCATCTTCTCGAAGCTGCTCCTCGCACTCGCCTATCAAGGAGTGTTCGTCGTCGCGTGGGTGGCGGTGGCGCTCGCCCATATCCTGTCGCACAAGTCGGAGCGGACTTCCGACGACGCACTCGAATCGACGTTGCGCAACGTGCCGACCTTCAACTCCGGCGGACTGATTTCGTGGTTTGTCGGCGTCGCGGCGGGCATTGGCGTGATGAGCGGACCGGAATCGCTCCACACGTTTTCCGCGCCGGCAACGTTTGTGGTTTCGGTCGCCGCGTACCTGATGGTGTCGATGCATGGCAAGCGCTCCATCTCCGTCACGACGTAATTCACCTATTTGGCTTCGATAACGGCCAGGCATTGCACGCTGGCCCACGCACTGATTTGGTCAACCGGGCCGTGCGAACGGCAAGTCCGCGGCGCCCGATTTCATCATGGAGCGAAGTAATGTCAGACCCGACGATCGTCCGCCGCCGCACGGTGAGTGGCGGCAATAGTGGTACATCGAGTCAATACCAGCCCTATAAGGACGCTGCGTGGGGCTTCGTCAATCACTGGTATCCGGCGCTTTTCAGCCACGAACTGACGGAGGACCAGGTGGAAGGCGTGCAGATATGCGGGATTCCGATTGTATTGAGGCGCGCGAACGGCAAGGTTCATGCGCTCAAGGATCAATGTCTGCACCGTGGCGTTCGCCTTTCCGAAAAGCCGATGTGCTTCAACAAGAAGACGATATCGTGCTGGTATCACGGCTTCACGTTCGACCTTGAAACGGGCAAGCTTGCGACCATCATCGCGAACCCCGAGGACAAGCTGATCGGCACGGTCGGCATTACGAGCTATCCGGTGCACGAAGTCGCGGGCATGATCTTCGTCTTCGTGCGCGACGACGATTTCCCGCTTGAGGACGTTCCGTCGCTCGAACAGGATCTGCCGGTGCGCTTTCCGAAGCAAAGCGACCGCTACCCGCACCCGCTGTGGCCGGCCGTGCCCAGTCTGCTCGACGAGAACGCGGTGGCGATGGGCATTCATCGCATCGGCTTCACGAACTGGCGCATTGCGTGCGAGAACGGCATCGACAACGCTCATCTGCTGCTGCACAAGGACAACAGCATCATTCACGCGATGGAATGGGTCCTTCCGCTTGGCCTGCTGCCGAGCGGCGAAGACTGCGTCGAAACCCTCGAAGACCCTGACGGTCCCAAGGGCATGCTGCAGTGGCTCGGCACTGACAAGTGGCAACCGGTGCTGGAAAACAAGGAACTGGGACTGAAAGTGCCTGGACTCGTAGGCCGCCCCTATCGGACTTCGATCGTGTTGCCTGGACTCGTGGCGGTCGAGAACTGGCCGGGCGAACATATGACCCAGCTGGAGTGGTTCGTGCCGATTACCGACGACACGCATGAGTATTGGGAGGTGATCGTGCGCATCTGCAACACGCCGGAGGAACTGGAGGCGCACAAATATCGCTACGAGCGTGTCTATGAGCCGCTGGCGCTGCATGGCTTCAACGACTGCGATATCTATGCACGCGAGTCGATGGAAGACTTCTACGGTGACGGCACCGGATGGGAGAGCGAGCAGATGGTCGCAACGGACATCTCGGCCATCACCTGGCGCAAGGTTGCTTCGCGCTGGAATCGCGGCATCGCGAAACCGGGACGCGGCGTGCCGGGCGCGCGAAAGGACAGCAGCCTGCGCTTCAAGCGCGCTGCGGACGGCAAGCGGATGACCTACAAGACCGAGCAGATCGAAGACTGATCAGCCCCTGCTACCTCTCCCCTCGGACTTTGCGCCGGGGGAGGGGTTATTTTCGTCGAATAAGACCCGATTCAGGGTTCCTTTTGCTGTGTCACGCTTTGCGCCGATCCGGTGGCTGTCGCACTTTTTTCAGTCTGCGGTGTGATGGTGGCGGCGTCGCGAGCAGCCTCATCGTAAATCCCGGTAAGCAGAGACATGAAGCGCGCGTAGCGCTCGAACTTCTCCTCTGTGTCGCTGATTTCCCCGAGGCGCTGAACCAGTATCTCTTTTCGGACCTTGTAGTACTCGTCCGTCAATCGGATCCCCAGATCGCTCGCACAATACAGGTAGGTCTTGCTGCTCGTGTCCTGTAGCTTTTCGATCAACCCGGCGGCTTCCAGCTTTCTCAGGCTGTACTGGATGTTGGGAATATCGTCGCGGTTCATCAATCGTCCGATCATTGCGCTGGTCTTGGGACGGTCCTGCATACGAATGACGTGAAGGATCACGTGCTCCTGATGTTTGAGTTCGACGTTCGCTGTGATCGTAACGACGCCTGTTGCCAGAACGAAGCGGGTGAAGGACTCGTAAAAACGAATCAGTGACCACTCGAACTCCGCGATCTTGAACTCGGCGTCGGATTTTGCGAGATGCCACGATCGGTAGAACCTCGGTTCCATTGCTTGACTCGCTTATCAAAGATTGTCGACAGGGGAGTACGGCCCCGGCTGGTCCGGTTGCCGTCCAGCACCGGCATCGCGAGACAATTTCAAGTCGGTGTGTACTTGCCGCGGTGGGTGCATGAAATCAATTATCAATCGACAATATGTTGAATGACACTGGATAATCTACCAATTTTTCGAAAATTTTCCGCCGAAGTCCGGGGCTTGGCGTTGGTTGTGTAACCTGAATGTCAGGTTGGGTCGGCGGATTCGACCGGTCGATGCAACACAATGAACGTCGCATGAGCGGCCATTGAAGACCCTGACGTCAGCTCTGGAGTAAGTTCGCGGAACTGGTGCTCTCGACCATGACGCGACGCTCGACGTGTGGAACCGAACGTCCGCTGGATTATGTGCAAGGGTCGTTCGCAACGCACGAGCATCGACGGGCATCCGAACGAAACGCGGTGCTCGTAGCCTTATCGGGCGCGTGGAAAGGGGTACCATGAGCAAGCCGTCGAACGCCAGGCTCATCCGTGCCTGAACGTGTAGCATCTCCCTGGCCTGGGGGCTTGCCATGATCCGTTATCACACCGCACCCGATTCGTCGGTCATCGAAATAGCCGTTGAAGGCAAGATCACCGACCACGAACTGCGCGAAGCCATCGAGCGCATGCGTGGTGATCTTGAACTGAACGGTAAGACCCGCGTGCTCGAACGCATTGAGCATTTCAGTGGCATCGAGCCGAAGGCGCTGTGGACCGACCTGACGCTCGGCGTCTCCGTCGCCCGCAAGGTCAAGCGCGCCGCCGTGGTGGCTGACGCGGGCTGGATTCACGCCTCGATGCATTTGGCGCGGTTCTTCACAAAGGCTGAAATCAAGGCGTTCCACGTGAACGAGCTGGAACAGGCGCGAGCCTGGATCAACGCCTGAACGTCGTCTCCAGCCGAGCGCATCGGGCAGAGGCCGGCCTGAAGCGACGCTCGCTCGACGCAGACATGTGGCTGAAACTCGTCGCGTTTCGGTCATATGCCCATTGGATGCCTGGCTACTGACCCCGAGTCCCGAGTCTGGCCGAAAGGTCGTTCTGATTTCCTGATCCCCAAGGAGAGTCTGATGCCGTTCATGGATATCGCCGCCGGCGAGATCTCGTCGATCCAGCCGGTCGAGGCCAACAACAAGAACGTGGTGCTGCTCATTAGCCAGCGCAATGCTTCGCGCCCGCTGGTGGTGAAGTCCGAGGACGGCGCCGGGCGCAACAACGTCGGCGCCATGCTGGAGTTCCATGCCACCGCCTTCTCCAGGTTGCGTGGCCTGCCCTTCGAAACCGCCAAGCTCTCACTGAAGGAAATCGACGAACTCAAGCGCTGCGACCCGGCCAAGGTCAAAGCCAACCCGCCGCTCACGCAGACGCAATGGTTGCAGAAGCTCGACGACCTGCTCCATACCGCTGACCGAAAGGTCAAGACCGCCATCAAGGTTAGCTTCGTGGAGGAGCTGGCCAACCTGCACGGTATCGGCAAGGATCTGGAGCAGAAGAAGCTACTCGGCGACGCGTTGGTGCGCGGCAATACCGACGTGCCCTTCGGTCTTGGCGAGATACTGGCGGTCGACTTCTTCATCGGCAACGGAGACCGCTTTCGCGAAGTGAACTCCGGTGAAAAGTATCCGCGCGGCTCGATCCTCGGCGACCAGAACATCTTCTTCCAGATCAAGTACGGGAAGTTCACGGCCGTAGGCCTGGATACCTACGACGGCGCCGGCCCCTGGTCCGACCTGAACCGCACCATCGAGGACCTGGAGGCCACCAACAAGAACTTAGGCGTCGAGTACGCTCTCTGGCCCGGCCGCATCCTTGCCCCGGGCGCGCGGCGCGAGCGCGACGAGGTCGCGACCGCGCTGGTCGACTCGCTGATCGAACTTTGCTTCGGCAATGGGGTCGGGTTCTCGGCTTCGATGCGCAAGAAGCTGATCGAGGCCTGCCACCGCGGCATCTCGTCGGGCAAGGAAATGCTGCGGGGAAAATACAAACTGGGCGACAACGTGCAGTCGCTCACGGAGGGCATCCGCTCGCGCTGGCTGATCATCCGCGGAAAGTGAGTCCGCGCCGGCGCGAGATTGATCGTGGTCGAGTCGTTGGAGGCGCGCGTCTTCCTGCCCGAGTGGTTCGGAGAAAAAGTCCGGCTGGAGCCGCTGCCGGACGGTGGGCTAGTCGCCCACTGGACGACGTAGTTGCTGCAACCATTGATGAATTAAAGTCGATTCAAGGAGGATGAAGGGCAATTCCAGCCATCGGTAGTGTTCGACAAACGACAGAGACTCGACGCAGATCAACCCTCCAGTCGCGACCGACGTGACGCCCCAACCCGGCAAACCGACTCACGCATACCGCGCGAGAAACATATCCGCCGCCGCTTCCGCGATGCGCTTCTGCTCCTTGGCATCGAGCGGCACTTGCCCCATCGCCACTTGCGGCCAGAAGGCAAAAGCCTTCACGAGCCCCTGCAACTGCAGTGCCGCGAAGACGGGGTCATCGGTCTTGATGCGGCCGTCCGCGGCGGCCGCCCGGACCCACGCCGTCAGATCTTCCTCGCGTTCCCCCATGCGAGCGACCATCTCGCGTGCGCGCTCAGGTGAATGGATGCCAGCCGCGATCGCCACCCGGGCAAGCGACAAAAAGGACTCGTCGTGAAGCAGCCGCAGCTTGCGCTCCAGCAGATCGAGCAACTGCGCGCGCAACGGTTGGTCAGCACGATAAGAGGGTGCATCGCCGTCATGGCTCGCGTCCCACAGCTGATGGAGAATCGCCGCGAAAAGCGCTTCCTTGCTCGGGAAATGGTTATAGACCGTGCGCTTCGAGACGTTCGCGCGGGCGGCGATGCGGTCCATGCTGGTTGCGTCATATCCGGCCGCGAGGAATTCCTCGATCGCGGCAGCGACGATCGCGACGCGCTTTCGGTCAGTCAGACGTTGGGGGCGGGCACAGGACTCCATCCAACGATTTTACACTGGCCAGTTTACTTTTCTTGAAAATAAACTACACTGCCGAGTGTAAATTTTCTTCGGAAGGTCAACTTCATGACGTCGCTTCCCGCCTTTGTCCGCCGAATGCTCGGCGTGAACGCCGCACAGCGCAGCCGCGCGAGGTTCAGCCTGTCGCCGCAGCATGACGGCGAGCGCTTTCGCAACGTCAAGCCGCGTCCGGCGGAAAGCCTGCGCAAAACGCTCGGCCTCGCGTGGACGGTGCTGTTCAACAAGCCGCGCGGCACCGTGCCGGCCGACGCGTTGCCGGTCGAAACGCTGACGCGCGCGCAACTCGACGCGGCGCCCGACCGCAGCCTGTACCGGCTCGGTCATTCGACGATGCTGCTGAAGTTGCGCGGCAAGTTCTGGCTGACCGATCCCGTGTTCGCCGAGCGGGCGTCTCCGTTCCGCAATCTCGGTCCGAAGCGCTTTCATGCGCCGCCGATCTCGCTCGACGATTTGCCGCCGCTGCGCGGCGTGATCCTGTCGCACGACCACTACGACCATCTCGACCGCGAAACCGTGCTGATACTGGCGCAGCGTACCGAGGTGTTTTTGACGCCGCTTGGGGTCGGCGACCGGCTCATCGAATGGGGTATCGACGCGGCAAAGGTTCGGCAGTTCGACTGGTGGCAGGGCACGGAGGTCGAGGGCATCGAGTTCACCGCGACGCCCGCGCAGCACTTCTCCGGGCGCAGCCTGTTCGACGGCAACCGGACGTTGTGGGCGTCGTGGGTGATCGTCGATCACGATTTGCGCGTGTTTTTCAGCGGCGACACCGGTTACTTCGAGGGTTTCAGCGCGATCGGCGAGCGCCTCGGACCATTCGACGTCACGTTGATCGAGACCGGCGCGTACGACGCGATGTGGCCATACGTCCATATGCAGCCTGAAGAAACCGTGCAGGCGCATATCGACCTGCGCGGCCGCTGGCTCGTGCCGATCCATAACGGCACCTTCGACCTCGCGATGCATCGCTGGCAGGAGCCGTTCGAAAGGGTGACGGGGCTGGCGCTCGCGCGAGGCGTCGCGCTGTCGACACCGCGCATGGGCGAGCGGCTCGATCTGACTGCGGTGCATCGCGGCGAGCGCTGGTGGCGCGATGTTGCGCAAACCGCTGCCGTGCCGAAGGCTTCGTGGCGGATGTGCGCGTCGCGCGGGGTCCAGGAGGGGGAGTCGTCCTGAGGTCGTTGGCACCGCCACGTCTTAGCGGCGGACGAGAGCGCCCGAGCGGACTGTTTCTCGGCGGCGCGCTGGTGCGGCGCGCGCACGTTGCCGTTCCCGCCGAAGCGCTCGCGACCTCGAAGTACGCTCCGTCGGAACTGTCCGCCGCGGCGTGATACGCAACCGTCGATCTGCGGGTTAATTCTTCAGGTCGGCGAGAATGCGTTCCGCGAGAAAATCGCACACAGGCCGTTTCGAAGCGGCACTTCGCGCCAGCACGACTTCAAGTGTGCCGATTTCCGGCAGGCCATTCGCGGTTCCCAGCAGCGAGAAGTGAGCCGGTACCGCGCACTTGGCCAAAGGAGTCACCGCGAGTCCGGCCTCGGCCATCGTCAGCAGACCCAGCAGACTCGGACTTTCATACGAGGTTCGATACGTGATGCGCGCGCGCTCCAGGCTCCGGATGGCTTTCTCCCGCGCGACGCTGCCGGGCAAAAACACGGCGATGGGCAAGGGCCTTTCACGCCAGATCTCGGTCGCGCCTGGCGCGGCGGCCCAGACCATCGGTTCGTGACGCAGGAACTCGCCGTGCAATCCTTTCACGCGCGTCGCGCAGACGAGATCGACCGTGCCGTCTTTCAACATGGGCTCGAGAGCGACGCTTGGCAGGCCCACTACCTGAATCTCCACCTTCGGATAGGTCGCCGAGAATTTCTTGAGGATCGGCGGGAACAGTGACGTCGCATAGTCGTCAGGCACGCCGATCACCACGCGTCCGGTCACGTCGGGCCGTACCACCGCTGCCCACGCTTCGTCGCGCAGGGCGATCATCCGCCGCGCGTAGGTCAACAGCATTTCGCCGTCCTGCGTCGGCACCACGCTGCGAGGCTTGCGCACGAAAAGCGCCTTGCCGAGCGCCGTCTCGAGCGTCTTGATCTGCATGCTCACCGCCGATTGCGAACGATGCACGACCTGCGCCGCGCGACTGATCGTGCCGGCGTCCGCGACCGCGATGATCATGGACAGCACGTCCAGATCGAGCGCTTTCATTTCCGTTGCCATGATGGTTGATATCAGAAAAGTAGATCGATTCCATCAATATTATGCGATTTTCTTTTGCGAGCACACCCTCGATAGTGGCGCCAAAGGAGCCCTATGATGAATGCACGTACCAGCCCATCGATTCTGGCCTCGGCCTTTGGCGCGTCCGCGCCATCGTTTGTGACCACCGCATCGAGTCTTGCGATACCGTATGTCGAGTCCGGGCGCGGCGAGCCGATGGTGTTCGTGCACGGCTCGCTTTGCGATTATCGCTATTGGGACGCCCAGATGGCCTCCCTGTCGGGCCGGTTTCGCTGCTTCGCGCCGAGCTTGAGCCATTACTGGCCCGAGATCGATGCATTTGGACACAGCGACTTCAGTTGGGAGGCGCACGTCGAGGAAATTGCCGGATTCATCACGGCGCTCGACCTTGCTCCCGTTCATCTGGTCGGTCACTCGCGGGGTGGGTGCGTGGCTTTCCATCTCGCGCGCGAATTTCCGCGCCTCGTGAAAACGCTGACGCTAGCCGATCCCGGCGGCCCGCTGCAAACCGAACCGAGGGGGCAGCCTGCGTTCATGCCGCCAGCGACCAACGTGTTGCGCGCACGGGTCGCGGAACTGATCGAGCGGGGCGAGTTCGACGCCGGCTTGTCAATGTTCGTCGACTCGGTGAGCATGCCGGGGTTCTGGAACAAAAGCCCGGAGAGCTTTCGTCGCATGGCGCTCGACAACGCGCTCACGCTGCCAAAGCAGTTGCTCGATCCGCTTCCCGCCTATACGCCGGAAGCCGCGCGCGATATCAAGTGCCGTACGTTGTTGATCGACGGCCAGAAAAGTCCCCGTATGTTCCGCAATACGGTCGACAAGCTCGAACGGTGGATCGAGTTTGCCGAACGCGAAACGATCGACGGTGCGTCGCATGGGATGAATGTCGCGAGACCGGATGCGTTCAACAGGGCGGTTGCGACTTTCGCGGCGTAGCCCGGTTGACGGGAGAGTGCTTCGGCGTGCACGCTGGTTTTCCCGGCCAGCAAGGTATCGATCTTGTGATCCTGGACCAGCAACTCGGCCGCCGTACTCGAATGAACGACCGAGCCGCGCTCGAGCACCACGGCGTTGTGCGTGATGCCCAGCGCCTTGCGCGCGTTCTGCTCGACCAGAATCACTGAGAGGCCTTCGCGGATGATCTCCGAGACAAGTCCTGCACGATAATCGGCGCGAGGCCCTCGAGCGGTTCGTCGAGCAGCAGCACCTTGGGATTGAGCATCAGCGCGCGGCCGATGGCCAACATCTGTTGCTCGCCGCCGGAGAGCTGGTTGCCCATATTGGCGCGGCGCTCCTGCAGGCGCGGGAACATCCGATAGATGCGAACCAGATCCCACGGACCGGACACGGCGATCGCCGTCAGGTTCTCTTCGACCGTCAGCGACTTGAAGATATTGCGTTCCTGCGGCACCCAGCCGATGCCGGCCAGCGCGCGCTGGCACGGTCGTAGTCCGCGCTTTGCTTCACGAGCCGCGCGCCCACTTCGGGACGCGCCAGCGATTTCGACGGCTCCAGCCGAAGCGCGCTGCCTCTTCATTGGGCGGCCAGAGGCAGCCGGACACAGTTCTTGCTGGCGTATTCATCGATTCATCAATTCGGCGGGGCCAGGCGCAAAGCCGGCACGCATAGCGGACCCGCGAGCGCCGTCGTGCCAGCGGGCGACTCGGGCGCAGCGTCGAGCGAACCCGCGGTCACGACGACGCCCGATGCCACGCAACCGGGCCCTCGACCACAAGGAGGACTTTCAATGAAAGACATCGATCTGAACCAGCGCGTCGAAGAAATCGAACTGGCTCTTTCCACGCTATTCGAGTCGCCGAAGGCGCCCGCGATCAGCAGCTACGACGACGGCCGGACGTTCTTCATCCAGGCCTCCTGGGTCGTCGAGTCACATGGCGACACGACGCTGGATGCGCGATGCGTGCTCACACTCCACTTTTCGGATTCGCAGATTCAGCGTTACGCGCAGATGGACACGGCACAACGTATCCTCGTGCGCGAACGCCTCTGCCAAATGGTCCGCGATCGACTCCGAGCGGAAGGCGGTGAGTTGCCCTTGCGGGGAGAGTGCGCCGAAGAGTTGCATGTGGAGGATCGGCTGCTGGATGTCGACGATCAGCTCTGATCCATCGCGGACGGCGTACGTCCGCGGCCTGGCGATTGGCTGTCCGAGCCGGCGGCCGCCTGCCAATCGAGTTGCGCCCGAATCTCCACGATGTAGCGAGGTCGAAAAGTGAACAGGCCCTAGCACGATTCTTCGCTCGGGACCGGGGGCGGGAGCGACTCGAGCAACTTCACGAGCCTTGCCTGCTGCTGCGGAGTCAGTCCTTGAGTAGCGCTCACCTGCTGAACACGCGCGCGCCAGTAGGTCCGGCTGAACAACGAATCCGCGCCATCGGAGGACAGGATCCGTTCGAGATGGGAAATCGCATCTCCAGCGGTCAGGGGTGTATAGGGGCTCTCCCTGTCCGGGGGCCTTTTCTTGATTGTTGTTTTCATCCACTTCTCTCAGGTGGTGACCGGCTGGGTCCGGTCGTATTCGTCCGGCTTCAATTGGCCGGTTCGTGCCAAACAACCCATGCGGGGCGCGCGCCCGCCAGCTACCTGGCGGGCCAGGTAGCATGAAGCGCGCGGGGTCGCGTGGCGACGCGACCCATTGCTAGCGGCACGGCCCCGGTGTTCAGCAAAGCTCCGCGGCGGCCACCCAAGGCATCGTCTCGAACTGCCTGAGAACGGTGTGCAGCGATCCGGAGAGCCTGTCGGCAAACGCGATCGTCATGTCTTCGACGTCACGTTTACGGTTGCTCGTGATCCGTACCTCCTCGATGGCATCTGCGACCGGCATCAATACCTGCCACACTGCGGCGACCCGCATGCAGCCGCGCCTCGCACGAACCGTAATCTGATGGCCTGTGGCCTTTAGTTGTCCGGTGGTTTCCGGTGTCATTCTTCAGCCCTCTCGATGTATCTGATTTGTTATTGGCACGGACGATGCACCTACATTCGCCCGCGCGGTTGATGCCACCACTCACGATGATCCAGATGTCGTAGCAGTCGTGCCCGTCTGCGCTCACGGCGATAGTGATCAATCACCATCAGCATTGCGATGCTGAGGGCCGAGCCGCCAATGATCAGGCCCATCCAGGTCTCACTCATGACACGTTCCTCTCATGGAAGCACAGGGGTGTTGCGTGAATGGTTCACGCCGCTTCGTCCGATGTTCCGGGGCGTACCGGCGCGGTGTGTCGCGTTACTGCATGTGCTGGCCGCCGTTGATCGCGATATTGGAGCCGGTCACGAAGCCGGCATCGTCCGAGCAGAGATAGAGCACGAGCGCCGCGACTTCCTCGGGCTTGCCGAGACGGCCCATCGGGATATGCGGCAGGACCTTCGTATCGAGGATCTCCTGCGGAATCGCGGTGACCATCCTGGTGGCCAGGTAGCCCGGCGAAATCGTGTTGACGGTGACCCCTTTGCGCGCCACTTCCAGTGCTAGCGACTTGGTGAAGCCGTGCATGCCGGCCTTGGCCGCGGCGTAGTTGGTCTGGCCGACCGAGCCTTTTGAACCGTTGACGGACGAAATATTGACGATGCGCCCCCAGCCTCGTGCGACCATCTCTTCGCACAGCGGCTTGGTCATGTTGAAGACCGAATCGAGGTTCGTGCGAATGACCGCATCCCAGTTCACCTTGTCCATCTTCCTGAGAGTCATGTCCTGGGTGATCCCCGCGTTGTTGACCAGGATGTCGACCGGGCCGACCTCCGCCCGAATCTTGTCCGCGCAACGCTGGCATGAGTCGTAGTCGGCCACATCGACCGGGTAAGCGCGGAAGCTCCGGCCCTGAGTTTCCATGTCAGCCAGCCATTTGTCCGCACCGGTGTTGTTCGGCGAGTGCGTGACTACCACCGCATACCCTGCGTCGTGCAGTTTCGTACTGATCGCTTCTCCCAGGCCGCCCATGCCGCCCGTTACTACTACGATTCGTTTCGTCATCCTTTCCATCCGTGATCGTAATGTCTGCGAGGATCGTGAATACCCAATGGCCGTCTCGCATACCCGCCATCGCTTTGCCACAATGCGCTGCCGCCTCCAGCGTCGAGGGAGGAACGGCTGCGGCATTGATTGAACTGCGCGGGTTTTTATAGGCTTGTGGTATTGCGCGAATGGAGCCGGGTGCGTCAGCTCGCGGCGATATGCCGCGCCGGCGCACTGCTCAATGATTCCAGATGCCCCGAATGGTGTTTCTCGCCTGCCGGTTCAGGGCGGCGAGTTTCTGTGCCCTTCAAACGCTTCGCTGGCGAGCGAAAGAAAAATCGACGCATTCGTTCGGCAGAATTTCAGCAAAACTTCGGACGAAAGGTCTCTCATTGCTTCTCCCTGGATTGATTTCGAATCCGCTTGCCCCGGAGACGACATGCGCAATGAATGTGCTGAATGTCGGTCGGAGAGGATTCCGGAGCAAAAGTGTTATAAGTAAGACTAAATAAACACCGCAAAACCAGTTCGGCCCGGATCGCACTTCTGATCGTCGGTATTCGACAGTCGAATGACGACACGTGTCCATAATTGGGTCGTGGCCGATCGGTTGGCCATAACCCTCGTCAGTCCGGCCGTGCCGCTGACCGGATGCTTCGCCCTGTAGTTCAACTGTCATGAAATGACATAACAATCGATTTTAGAAGGTTCATTCTAACTTCAAATTGTTAAATTTTTGAGAAGAAGGGCTAGGTAAATACCCCTATTTCGAAAGGTCGGCTGTCAGAGGAGATAGTCGAGCTAAGTCGACGTTTGAACGTCCGAACGAAGGACGCGAATGGCCAGCGATGCTGAGTGCGCTCTCCGATTGCTTCGCAGAGCAATGTCACGAAAATGGCCGAAAATGACAGGACACTGCAGTGAGCACCACCGGATGCATCATTGCATGTTATGCAAGAAAATGACAATTCAACCGACCCTGTCAGACACTCCTGCCTGGGCCCGGCCGGCTCGCTGCACGAGGGGGCGGCTGCCCCAGGCAGCGTCGCTCGTCCGCGGCGCGTGCTGTAGAGAATGGCGAACGCTGCGGCGCGGCACGCATAGCGAATGAGTGTCGGCGGCGGTGAACGGGACCGGGTTTCGAAGGGCAACGCAGGCGCACATAGAACACCGTTCGCACGCGAGCGTAAGATGGAAGCGATTGATCGATGAGTTTCAAGGGGGCGCCATGAAGGCGGTGTGCCCGCTGCACGGGCCAACGACCATCGTCGGCACGAACGCGTATGGGTTTCCGATCTATGCGTGTTGCCGCGACGACGTTCCTTATGTCACGCCGCCGGACGCCTGTACGCGTGAACCGGCGCAACGCGGACAAGAATCGAAACCGCCACCGCGGCAGCCTCAGGCAAACAAGGAACCACGCTGACGTTCGCGGGCAACGTCATACCCGCAGCGAAACCTTATCGGCTCCAGTTGCAGTCGATCAACGCATCGACGAGGCGCCAGTCCTGCCAGTCGCAAAAATCGAGCATCAGCGTGCCGCACGGTTCCGGACGAGCCGCGAGTCGCTCCGCAAGTTGCTCGTGAATGCCGCGATGCCGTGTATCGCCACACGCCACGACGACCGGCGCCGCCGCCATCCCCGTGCCGCTGCAAAAGTTGATGACCCACCGCTCGCCGCACAGAGCGGGGGCGAGGTTCAACAGTGAATCGATGGCGCGCCATTTGTAAGCGATCGATCTCGGCACCGGCACGCGAAACTCGTCCTGAATGGTGAATGGCGCCGGCACGACGTCGATATCGAACGTCGCATTGTCGGGCCAGATTGTCAGGTCGATGCCGAGCGGCTCTTCACTCGCGAAGCGCCGCAGTAGCACGATGCTCCCGCGTACCGCCTCCAGCCGCGGCCGCCCGGAAGCAAGCCGCCAGCGCACATCCGCATGTCTTTCCACATACCATTCGAAGGTCGCGGCAAACGCGCGGGCGCAGTCGCGCGCGGGCCATTCGTCCTTGACGGACATGACGATACATTCGCCGCGGTGAAGCGCGAGAAACTGAGTGCATGTCCGCACCACATCGTCGAAAGTCAGACCCAGCGAGATGCCGCCATGATGAATCGCGAAGCGATCATGCTCATGGCGGCAGCGGATGTCGAGGACCCGCACGCCATGGTGCAACTGATCGTCGAGCGTGGCATGCTGCGTGCGCGCGAGCCGGTCATCGACCGTGTAGGCGCGGGTTGGTCCATTGAACCGCCGCACCAACCCCGCAAAGCGATGCGGCCACAATGCTTCGGATCACGAATGAGCGAGAGGACGAAGGCGCTAATCTCGCGGTCCATAGCCATCGCTCTCACCATGGACAAACCGCGTCCGGCGGCGCGGGCGGCAAAATTTTTCCGCTCTGCACCATGAAATCCGTAGGGACCCGGTCATCGTTTGTACCGATTGAGCGCTGCGAGGCCCGTGAATATTGTTGTGTGCGCATTCTTCAAATGCCGCGATGTGGCGGGCAAGTGTTGCTCAACGATCCTTTCGAATCGGAGATGCATGATGTCCAGGAACAATGTGTGGCGAAACCTTCATTGCGTCGTCGCGACGGGGATGGCAGCGGCGGGGCTAGGTCTGGCGGCAGGCGCCCATGCGGCGGCAGAGCCGATCAAGATCGGCGTGATCAGCGAAGAATCCTCCGTGGCGGGCGCTTCGATCAGCAAGGCGGCGCAACTCGCCGCGGACCAGATCAACGCCAGCGGTGGCGTCGATGGCCGGCCCATCCAGATCGTCGCGTACGACGACCATTCATCGGCTTCGGACGGCGTGCGCGCCTTCCAGCGCGCGGCGACTCAGGACAAGGTAGTCGCTGTGATCGGCAGCTACATCAGCGAAGTGGCGCTCGCGATGGAGCCGTGGTCGGCACGCCTGAAGATGCCCTTCATCACTCCCGGCGCGGCTAGCAACGACATTTCGAAGCACGTTCACGACGACTACGACCACTACAAGTACACGTTCCACGGCTGGATGACGTCGGCGTTCATCGCACAGTCCATCTGCGACTTCTCACACGACGTTCTGGTCGGCCAGTTCAAGATGAAAACGACGGTCGTCATGAGCGAGGACGCGGCGTGGACCAAGCCGCTCGACGAACGCTACCTCGAATGCCTGCCCAAAGCGGGACTTCAGGTGCTCGATCACATCCGCTTCAATCCTGACACTTCCGATTTCACGCCGATCTTCAACCAGATCGAGGCGAAGCACCCCGATACGATCACCACCGGCATCAGCCACGTTGGCGTGCAGCCGACCGTGCAATGGCACGACCAGCAGGTGCCGATCCCGATGTCGGGCCAAAGCTCGCAGGCCACGACCACGAGCTTCTGGAAGGACACGAACGGCGCGACGGAAGGCGTGATCACGGCCTCGGCCGCGGCGCCGGGCGTGGCGATCACGCCGAAAACGGTACCTTTTACGGATGAGTATCAGAAGAAGTTCGGCGTTTCTCCGGCGTATTGCGGCTTCACGAGCTACGACCTCGTCTACATCCTCGCGGACGCGATCAAGCGCAACAAGGGCTCGACCGATCCGGACCAGATGGTCGACGCACTCGAGAAAACCGACTACGTGGGGACGATCGGACGCTGGCAGTTCTACGGCAAGAGCGATCAGTTCACGCACGCGCTGAAGTACGGGCCCGGCTATATCACGGGCATCGACCTGCAATGGCAAAACGGCAAGCAGGTTGCGATCTGGCCCAAGTCGATTGCCAACGGCGTGGTCAAATTCCCGACCTTCATGAAGGTGCAGCAGGCAAGCGCGAACTAGCAGCGCGACGATCGCGACTGTCCGGATCCGCGCGTAGCGAAGGCCCGGACAGCGCACGCATCGACACCTTAACCAACATGAAAGGCCGGGCATGTTGCTACTGCAGATTCTCGTCGACGGCTTTGCAATCAGTTCCCTCTACGCGCTGGGCGCGATCGGTTTCACGTTGATCTTCGGCGTCTCCGGCATCTTGAATCTCGCGCACGGCGGCGTGATGCTGGTCGCGGCGCTGATGGGCTGGATGCTCGCGGGCGAGGCGGGACTTGGCACCTATCTCGGCACGCTGCTCGGCGTGTTGGCGGGTCTCGTGACGGCCTTCGTCACCTACCTGATGGTGGTGCGGCCCATTCAACGCTCGGCCGCGATTCCCGGCGAAGAGAAGGAAATCTTCGTGCTCACCGGCACGCTGCTGTGGGGCATCATGATCCAGCAGGGCATGGCGTGGCTCTTCACCGACAACCCGGTGACGATGCGCCCGCTGATCAGCGGTGTGGCGATGGTCGGCAGCGTGCGCGTGCCGTTCAACGAAATCATGATCGCGGTGGTCTGCTGGGCCGTGATCGGCATGTTGTGGCTGTTCGTGAACCGCACGCGCGCGGGCAAGGCGCTGCTCGCGGCTTCGATGAACCCTCGTGGTCTCACGCTGCTCGGTTTCGAACTCTCCCGAATCTATCTTCTCGCGTGGAGCATCTATGGGTTGCTGGCCGGTATCGCGGGCGTGCTGCTCGCTTCGTTCCTCGGCGTGAGCACCAACAATGCGGGGCAGCTCACGGCCAGCGCATTCTCCATTGTGGTGCTGGGCGGGCTCGGCAGCGTGTCCGGTTCGCTGATGGCCGCGTATGTCGTCGGTTATCTGGAAACCATTACGGCCTATCTGATCGCGCCGACCCTGCGGCCGCTGCCCGCGTTGCTGCTGCTGGTGCTCGTGGTGTATGTAAGACCCCAGGGCTTCCTGGGACGCCGCTAACAGTGCGAATGGAGCGTACCCCCATGTCCGTTCTTCTCCGTTCGCGTGGCGCATGGATCGCCGTTGCGCTCGTCGCGATGGCGGCGACGTTGCCGTGGTGGCTTTCGGGCTACATCCTCGGCGTGCTCACGGTTGCGTATTACTTCGGCGTGTTCGCCATGTCGTGGGACCTGTTGTTCGGCTTTGCCGGCGAGGTCAACTTCGGGCCGACGTTCCTGATCGGACTCGGCGCCTATTCGGCCGCGATCCTCGACGCCAGATGGGGTCTGCCCATACCCGTTTGCGTGCTCGCTGGCGGCGGCGTCGCGCTGGTGGGCGGCCTGCTGCTGGCGGTGCCCGCGCTGCGGTTGCGCGGTCCTTACTTCGGGCTGGTTACGCTCGTGGCCGTGCTGCTGCTGCAGAACGCCATCGTGATCTTTGCGGGCATAACTGGCGGCGAGATCGGCATGATGGTGCCGGACGTGATGTCGGTCGATGCGAGCCATAACTACTGGATCGCGCTCGCGTTCCTGATCGTTTGCGCCGTCCTGCTGTTCGGCCTGTCGCGTTCGGCAGTCGGTCTGATCCTGCAGGCAAGCGGCCAGGACGCGACCGGCGCGCAGGCGCTGGGTTTCAATGTCACGCGACACAAGCTCGTGGCCTTTTGCATCAGCGCCGTTTTCTCCGGCGTGGCCGGCGCGATGCTGGTGTTCTACCAGGGCACGGCCTCCGTGAGCACGGTGGTGGATCTCAGCGTGGGAGTACAGATCATCATCGCGGCCGTGCTCGGCGGACGCCGCACGATACTCGGCGCGGTGCTCGGCTCGATCTTCCTGATCGTCGCCGGCGAGTTTCTGCGCCCGCTCGGCCAGCTCAACACATTCGTCGTCGCGGCGGTCGCGCTCGCGGCGCTGCTGTTCTTTCCAGACGGTCTGCTCGGCAATCTGCTGCGTGCGAGGGAGCGCCAATGAACGACACGCCGCTGCTCTCCGTACGCGGACTGACCAAGCGCTTCGGCGGTCTCGTCGCCGTGAAGGATATCGGCTTCGACATCCGGCCCGGCGAGATTCTGGGCCTGATCGGACCAAACGGCTCGGGCAAGTCCACCGTCATGAAGCTGATCATGGGCATCGAGCGGCCCAACGCGGGGTCGGTCAAGGTGAACGGCGTGGAGATGGCCGGCTGGGCGCCGCACCGGATCGCGCGCGCGGGCGTGGGCATCGTGTTTCAGCATTCGCGGCCGCTCCATCGGCAGACGGTGCTGGAACACATCAAGCTCGCGCTGCTTCCTGATTCGCTCGTCAAGCTGGCCGCCGAACCGCACGTGCACCAGCGCGCGCAGGAAATTGCCTCGCGTGTGGGTCTTGCCGCCGTCATGCATCGGCATCCCGCGACACTGCCATTTGCGGATCTGCGCCGCATGGAGATGGCCAAAGCGATTGCGCGCGACCCGCAGGTCGTGCTGGTGGACGAGCCGTTCGCGGGACTGACGGTGGCGGAATCGGAGGCGTTTTCCGAGCTGATTCGCGGTTTTCGCGCCGAAGGCCGCGCGGTGCTGCTGGTCGATCACAACGTCAAAAGTCTGTCCGCACTCGCCGACCGCGTGCTCGCGATGTACCTTGGCGAGCATGTCGCCGAGGGCACCGCCGAACAAGTGATGCAGAACGAGACGGTGCGCCGGGTCTATCTGGGCAGCAAGCTGGAGTTGCGCCAGCGCACCGCAGCCGCGGGCATTGCCAGGCCCACGATCCTCGAGGTGACCGGTGTGCGTGTGCTTTACGACAAGGCGTGCGCACTCGACGACGTCAGTCTGCAGGTGCGCGAGGGCGAGTTCGTATCGGTTGTCGGTCTGAACGGCGCGGGCAAGACGACGCTTTTCAACGCGCTCTCGGGCCTCGTGCCGTACAAGGGGACGATTCGCTTCGACGGGCGCGATCTGCGCGGCAGCAGCGGTGCCGCGATCTCGCGCGCCGGCCTCGTGCAATGCCCGGAAACGCGCGAGCTATTCGGCGACATGACAGTACGCGAGAATCTCGAACTCGGCGGATATCATCTCGCCGATACGGTGCGCGTCAAACAGCTGTCGTGGCTGTTCGATCTCTTTCCGATCCTCAAATCGCGCCAGGGCCAAACCGCGCGCACGCTTTCCGGCGGCGAGCAGCAAATGCTCGCGATCGCGCGCGCGCTGATGACCCAGCCGAAGCTGCTGATTCTCGACGAACCGACACTGGGGCTCGCGCCCGTGATTCTCGAGCAATTGTCGAAAGCGCTGGATTCGCTGCAAAAGTCCACGCCCATTACCGTACTGCTGGGCGAGCAGAACGTCAGGTTTGCGCTGCCGCATGCGGACCGTGTCTACGTGCTCGAACATGCACGCATCATCTGGGAGGGCAGCGCTTCGCGCTTCGAGGCTGAGATGGGGCGCGGCTTTCTCGAGGCGGCGCCTACCGGTGAGCCCGACGCCACGACCTCCGGCGACGCGCGCAGCTAAGGCCAGCAGCGGCAGGCGAGCCCATAGCGCGGCATCAGGACAGGGACGCAAAGCGAAATCGACCCGCCGCCCTCGTCAACAGACCGGTCTGCTCGGTCAGCGACGCGGCCGCCGCGGCTGCCTGCTCGACCAGCGCGGCATTTTGCTGCGACATCTGGTCCATCTGCGTAATCGCCCGATTGACTTCCTCGATGCCATCGCTCTGTTCGGCCGAGGCCGTCGCGATGTCGCTCATGATCGACGTGACGCGGCTGACGGCCGTCTGTACTTCGCCCATGGTCTCACCGGCCCGACCGACCAGGCGCGAACCGTCCGCGACGCGGGCCGTCGAGGCGTCGATAAGCTCCTTGATTTCCTTCGCCGCTGTCGCTGAGCGCTGGGCGAGATTGCGCACCTCGCCAGCGACGACGGCAAAGCCACGTCCTTCCTCTCCGGCGCGAGCAGCCTCGACAGCCGCATTCAACGCAAGGATGTTGGTTTGAAAGGCGATGCCTTCGATCACGCCAATGATCTCGCCCATCCTCTTCGCACCGTCGTGAATGTCGCTCATCGCGGCGATGACCTGACGCACCACGTCCGCACCCGCACCGGCCGTCGACTTCGTCGCGTCGGCCAGCTCGCGCGCCTCACGCGCGTGCGCGGCGTTCTCCGTGACGGCATTGGTGAGTTGCTCCATGCTCGCCGCCGTTTCCTCGATGGACGCCGCCTGCGTCTCAGTGCGCGCCGACAGGTCCGCGTTGCCGGCCGAGATCTGCTGGGTCGCGGATGCGATCGACTCGCTGCCGCGCGCGATCTGTTCGATCATCGTGCCGATGTCCTTCTGCATCTGCCCGACGCTTCTGACGAGGCGACCCATTTCGTCATCACTGTCGAAGCGCAATTGCTGCGACATGTCACCCTGAGCGAGTCGCTCGACATGGCGCACCGTCATATCGATCGGGCGCGCGATGGCGCGAAGCAGCGTGAAACCGCAGGTGACGCAGGTCAGAAGACCGACGGCGATCGCGATTCCGGTAATTGTCACGAGGGTGTCATACCGGTCCTGTGCCGTCTTGTAACGCACATTGCCCTGCTCGTTGCGAAACTTGTCCAGAGCCGCGGCTTTCTGCGTGAGAGCCGCCGACAGCGGTGGCATCACGACCATCGCATCGTGGTCGGCGGCTTCATGGTCGCCACGGCTCAGCGCGTCCATCATCGGCTCGAGTGCGCCATGCAGCATCGCTTCCCGGGCGTCGGCCACGGCCTTCGACAAGGCCGCCTCGGCCTCGGAAACGGGCAGTGCGCGGTACTCTTTCCAGGCCTTGTCGGAGACCGCAAGATAGTTGCGCGCCTTATCGATGAGCGCGGCTCTGTCCGCTGCTTCCGGGTGCAGCAGCACGCGGTCGAGCGTGGTACGCACTATCGTCAGGTTCAGGTTGGACCTGCCGAGCGCGGTTGCGGCAGCCACGTCGTTGGTGTACGCCTGCGCAACGGCATGGTTTGAACCACGCATGCCGGCGATCCCCAGCACGCCGGTCACCATCAGCAGGAACCCGAGCAAGGTGAGTGTGGCGAGAAGTCGGAACTTGATGGTCAGTTTCATGCTGAATTCGGTGGAGTGAGATATCTCTGCATTAACGGCACCGACCCGGAAAAGTCCAGTTCTAGCGATGATTCGGCGAGCCGTCGAGAACCGCGGCGGCTTCGGTCGTCGGTGCCGGCGGGATCGCCGGTTGCGCGACAGGACCAGGTGTGTGGAAGTGAGGCGTATTGTCGCGATCCAGCACCGCGCGCGCCAGCTTCCTGTCGAGTTGCCCCTCCCAGCGAGCGACGACGACGGTGGCAACGCCATTGCCGATCAGGTTCGTGACTGCACGCGCCTCGTTGAGAAAGCGGTCCACGCCGAGCAGCAGCACGAGGCCTTCCACGGGAATCTTGTGCATCGAGGCGAGCGTCGCGGCCAGTGCGACGAATCCCGCCCCGGCCACACCCGCAGAGCCCTTCGACGTGAGCAGCAGTACGCCGAGCACGAGCAACTGGTCCCAGATGCTCAGGTGGACGTTCATCGCCTGGGCGATGAACAAGGCCGCCATCGTCAGATAAATCGCCGTTCCATCGGCGTTGAACGTGTAGCCGGTGGGCAAGACCATGCCGACCACTGGGCGAGCGCAGCCCATCGCCTCCATCTTGATCAGCATCTGCGGCAACACCGCTTCCGTCGACGCCGTGCCGAGCGTAATCAGAATCTCGTCCCTGATGTAGCGGAGAAACTTCCACAGCGATAGCCCGCACATTTTCATGACGAGGCCGAGCACGACGAACACGAAGAAGAACGAAGTCAGATACAGACAAAGCATCAACTCGCCGAACGATGCCAAGGTGCCGATGCCGTATTTGCCGATGGTGAAGGCCATGCCCCCGAACGCGCCGATCGGAGCAACGTACATGACGATTCGCACGACGCCGAACATTCCTTGAAGGAACATGTCGAGCATGTCGACGAATGGCGCGGCACGAGGGCCGAGCTTTGCCAGCGAGATGGCGAGCAGGACTGAAAAGAAAATGATGGGAAGCATCTCGCCTTTGGCGAATGCCCCGACGATGCTATTCGGAACGATGCTCATGAAGAACTCGAGCATGCCGTGTTGCTGCGCCGCGTGCGTGTAGGTCGAAATCGCAGCGGCATCGATCTGCGAGGGATCGATGTTCATTCCGCTGCCGGGTTTGATGACATTGACGACCACCATTCCCGCTATGAGCGCAATGGTCGACGCCAGTTCGAAATACAGGAGGGCTTTCACGCCAACCCGGCCCGCTTGATGAAGGTCGTTCATGCGCGCAATCCCGACCACGACCGATGCAAAGATGATCGGTGCAAGCAGCATCCGGATCAGCTTGATGAACAGGTCGCCCAGCGGTTTCATCTGCGAGGCGAGCTCGGGGTAGAAGTGGCCGAGCAGGACACCGGCCACGATCCCGATGAGGACCTGAACGTACAGCTTGGAAAGTGCTCTTCTTACTTTCGATACTGGCATGTCTGTCTCCTGTGCACGGCGTCTTCAAAGGGAAAATGCGGCCCTCCCACGCAGCAGCGTGGAAAGGCCGCATTGAGCCGGCTTCGTTCCGTCTTTGTATGAACCATTCAACCGGGAATGTTGGTCGGTGCCGTTGCGCGCGCGCGTTATTCAGCCAACTTGCGCATCTCGGCGATGAGGTCGGATTTGCCTTCGAAGCCGATGCCGGGCAGCTCCGGCATCGTGATATATCCGTTCTCGACGCGAACGCCGTCGGGGAAGCCGCCGTATGGCTGGAACAGGTCCGGGTACGATTCGTTGCCGCCAAGTCCGAGGCCCGCCGCGATGTTCAGCGACATCTGGTGCCCGCCGTGGGGAATGCAACGGCTGCGCGACCAGCCATGCTGATGCAGCATGTCGAGCGTTCGCAGATATTCAACGAGGCCGTAGCTCAACGCGCAATCGAATTGCAGCCAGTCGCGATCGGGGCGCATGCCGCCGTAGCGGATCAGGTTGCGAGCATCCTGCATCGAGAACAGGTTTTCGCCAGTTGCCATCGGCTTGTCATAGTAGTTGCGCAGCGTCGCCTGCAACTCGAAGTCGAGCGGGTCGCCCGCCTCTTCGTACCAGAACAGGTCGTACTGCGACAGGGCCTTCGCATACCTGATCGCCGTATCGAGGTCGAAGCGGCCATTGGCATCGACCGCGAGCTTCTGGCCGTCCTGCAGCACGCTGAGGATCGAGTCGATGCGTCGCAGGTCTTCGTCGAGCGAGGCACCGCCGATTTTCTTCTTCACGACCGTGTAGCCCCGGTCAATGTAGCTGCGCATCTCATCCTTGAGCTTTTCGTGGTCCTGGCCCGGATAGTAGTAGCCGCCCGCCGCGTAGACGAAGATCTTGCGGTTGGCCTCGCCATTGCCATACCGTTGCGCGAGGAGCTGAAACAGCGGTTTGCCCGCGATTTTCGCCACCGCGTCCCAGACGGCCATGTCGATCGTGCCGATGGCGACGGACCGCTCACCGTGGCCACCGGGCTTCTCGTTGATGAACATCGTCGCCCAGATCTTGTGGGGATCGAGGTTGTCGCCGGAGTCGTCGACCAGCGAGGCAGGGGCGGCCTCGAGCAGGCGCGGAATGAAGCGCTCGCGCATCAGCTTGCCCTGGCCGTAACGGCCGTTCGAGTTGAAGCCGTAGCCGATCACCGGCTTGCCGTCGCGAATGACGTCCGTGACGACCGCGACGAGACTCAAGGTCATTTTGCTGAAGTCGATGTAGGCGTTCCGGATCGGGGAACTGATCGGAACGGTTTTTTCGCGGATTTCAACGATTCTCACGCCACTGTCTCCAGAGATTTGAACAGTTATTGAGCCACCCCGGCTTCAATGTGTTGCATAGCTTAGCCGCGAAAGAGCTTGCTAGAATTCACTTACGTTCACTACATATTTCACCAAAAGTGAGTACTGCTCCCGCATCCGACTTTGAGTTCTTCATTCTCCTGGCGAAACTCAGGAGCATGTCCGGCGCCGCCCGGGCGCTCGATCTGAGTCCGCCAGCGGCGACGAAGCGGCTGGGGATCATCGAGCAGCGGCTCGGCGCGCGTCTGGTCAACCGGACCACGCGCAGCGTCAGCCTGACACCCGAGGGCGAGACCTATCTGCGCTATGCGTCCCAGATCGTCGGGCAGGTCCGCGAGATGGAGGAGGCCATATCCGGCGCCAGACGCGATCCGCATGGGCCGTTGCGCATCAACGCGACGCTCGGTTTTGGCAGGACGACCATCGCGCCGCTCGTCTCCGACTTCGCAAAGCGTTTTCCGAATGTCGAAGTTCAGTTCGAGGTGACAGACCGGCCGGTCGATCTCGTCGAAGGGGCGTTCGACATGGCGATACGGTTCGGCGAGCTACCCGACAGTCGTCTGAGCGCGAGGCGCATCATGAGCAATCGCCGCTTTCTTTGCGCGTCCCCGAAATATCTGGAACGTTTTGGAACGCCCGAGCGGGTGGAGGACCTGCACCAGCATCGCTGCATCATTCATCGGCAGAACGATGACGCTTATGGCGTGTGGCGCTACATCGTGAACGACCACATCGAGGCGATCAAGGTGAAAGGCGCGCTATCGAGCAATGACGGCGACATTGCCCTTCGGTGGGCGCTCGACGGTCATGGGATTCTGATTCGCTCTGAATGGGATCTGGCCAAGTATGTACAGAGCGGGCGCCTTAAGCGGGTGCTGCCGAATACCGTGCTGCCGTCCGCGGACCTGTTCGTCTATTACCCCAGGCAGCGCAATCAGACCGCGCGGGCGCGCGCCTTCATCGACTTCCTCGTCGATCATTTTCACGCACCGTTCACACCGGTCGACGCCACCGTCGAAGTTCCGGAAAGGAAGAAGAGAGTCTCGCGAAAGTGACGTTCATGTCGCGAGGACAGCGCTCGTGAAAAACCGCCGCGATGATCGTTCCCTTTCGGGGCGGACCGCTCGGATCGTAGTGGAGGTCTAGCGCATCACCGCCGGTTGTTTCCAACGGCTCGATCTTTGCAGTCAACCTAGTTCGAACGAACTCACCCCGAACACGCGTTGCACGGGAATGGCCGGCGGGGCGCGAGTGTACATTCGCGCCGTTTCGAACGCGCTAACCATGCCGTAGCGTTCAGCGAGCGCTACGGCGGCCGCGTTGACCTCCGGCACGTCGAACGCGATGACTTCGCCTGCGACGCTCGCGACCAGTCCGTCGAACAGATCGTTGGCGATCCGTGCGTCGTCGGCAAAGAGCGGACCGATCTTGTAGCCGGTCCCGCAACGGCGCAGCACGCCGTACCCCCTTATCTGAGTGTTGCGCACATCCGCCAGAGCCAGCGCCTGTGGTTGCGCGATCCAGTCCGCCAGGAAGCGGGGACGGGCGGTCGAAAAACATGCGCTGTCGTAGGCAACCAGTTGCGCGAAGGGTACCTCCCGCGCGTTCGTCAGGTTTGGCGTCGACGCCGCTTGCACGACGCCCTGGAAGCGGATGTTGCGATAGGCGGGCTGGAAGCCGGATTTTTTATAGTTCTGCTGCTGGGCAACGACACCATCGAGGCCGATCGTACGATCTCCCAGATAGCGCATCGCGTGCTGCCAGGTGCGCAGACCGAAACCCCTGGCGCGAAACGCCGGCTTGACGATGTAGAGGCCAATGAAACCGAAGCGCTCATCGTAGGCGACTGCCGAGATACATGCCACCGGCTCCCCGCGCCAGGTACCGACGAAAAAGCCATTGGGGTCTGCATTCCAGAAGCACCTCGCGTCGTCGAGGCCCGGATTCCACCCCTCTGCCGCAGCCCATTCGACCGCCAGATCGACCTCGCGGAACGCCATGTTGCGCACAAGGAAATCGTCACGATCATCCATGATCAGATGCATCAACGTGATTGGCTACAACGTCTACGCAGGTGTGAAGACGACAGCGCCCTGCTCGGCAACTTGCGCGAAGGTCCGAGCGAAGCGGTAGGCCTGTCCTTCAATGACCAATTGGTTGAATCCTGACCGCGTGGTCTCCAGAAGCGCGTGGACCAGCTTGTTCGGAATGGCCGCGCAGCTTATCCAGTCCGCGTCTGGCTCGCCAGGATCACCAAGGTAGACTTCGCAATTTTCGCCTTGAGAGAGCACAAAAATCAGGCTCTTTCCTTTGTCTAGCGAAAGCTCCAGGTACTCTGAAAGCGTAGATACCGCCTCGGTCGCTACATCGAGCGGGTCGCGAGAGGAAGAGTTCATAAGTGGCCTTTGTGGGTCGGGCGTGGCATCCAGATAGGTAACACGACATGGCACACCGGGAGGACGATCAGACCGGCAACTGGCCGGGCGCACCATCCAGAATGCGAAGCTTGTCGTCGATGTCGGGAAGCTGATGGCCAGCCGCGCGAAGCTCGTTGACAAGCCGATGCGCAGTTGCACAACACTGCGCAAGCGTCTCATGCAGTCGCGGTTCGCCCCGCAGACCGGTCACCACCTTTTCCAGCTCGGAGGGGGGCTCGCTTAGCAGGGCGGGAACCACCTCTTCCGGCGGAATCAGCGATCCGTGGCTCAAAAGCTGGGCCGTCCACTCGCATCCATACAGCAGCGTCCGTCGCTCAGCCCGTTTCGCTTCTTCCTGCTCCAGAGTCGCGAGACTGTGCCGGTTCTTGTGAATCGAAGCGCGCCAGGTCGCAAGTATGTCGGCGCGCAACGCTGCAATTGCATTGCCGAGCGACGTGCTCTGTCCGCCAACGACGAGCCGGCGTTCGTCGAGCCTGTCGACGTGGTCCCGGTATCCTTCGAGGAAGGGCTGCCAGTTCAAGGGCAATTCGGTCGTCTCGGAGAACGACCGGCTAGTCTCATTGAGCTCGGTCCTGATGTCCTCGATGGCCCGAGCGTCGGCAAGCCGCGCCTCATAGACCTCGTGAGCCGTCACCATCTGGCGATGAAGAGCGAAAAGGGGATTCTTGTGGCGGCGTTGCAGGTGTCGCTCGGCGGCGCCGGGATCAGCGCTCCATCTCCAGTTGGGCAGCGATTTCGCGTCGAAGTCGACCGCGTCTATCATGGGCCGGAATACCGCCAGCCCCTCTTCGGTTGCATGCTGAAAACAGTCGGCCAGTTTGAAGTCGTTGCCTTGCAGGTCGGTGCCTTCGTTCCCGGCATAAGGCGAGTCCGGTGCGAGCCGGAGGAAGGCAGTAGCGAGGAAAAACTCCATGGGTAGCTCGACGGACAGACCCTCCAGTCGGAAGGTGCGCTGTTGAGCGGAAAAGTCCTCGACAGAATGCGCGAGGCGGTTTTCGAGGTCGAGGAGCGAGTCGATCTTGTCGCCGGACGACGGTTGCATCGCGTCGGCGAGCAGGCACAAAGACTCACGCACCATTTTTGCCGCGATCGTGCCGTGCTTCTCGGCGAAAAGCCACAACCAGATGGCAAGCTGATACCCCCGGACTCCGTTTCGCGCGAGCGTTTCGACTTCGGGCGCAAAAGTAATTCCAGGCGCGGCCCAGTTCGCAAACGGTGGCGAGTCGCTGCCCAGGTACATATCCAGAAGCTGCTTCAACGACTCATGCGTGCCGCTCGGCCAGCTTCGCGTCTCGTCGTACCGCTTCTCGGTCTTCCAAAGTTTCCAGGCCATCGTGAACCTCGCAAGAGTGTGCGGGATGCGGCTTGGTGAAGATACTTGCACACTCGGTCGGGGGCGTAAACCGGCGGTTGACCTTGTTGACCCGGAAAGGTTGCCGCGGTGCGATGGGGGTTTAAAGCGGGTCAAAACGCTATGAGGAGGAATCGGCTTTTGGTCGATCAGTGCCGCCATAAGTCAGGCTTTCTCTGCCTGCTCGATCCTGGACTGGCGCGACCCGGTAGCGGTGTCCGGGCGCGTTCGAATCCCGCGGCTCGTGGTCGGTCGAGGTTTCGCTCACGCGCGGTTAGTACTAGGCTAGAAGCCGGATCGACGAAGACCGGCTGGCGCGCGAACCATCCACGGTCGCGTTGGCCCGTGTTCGACGTGTTTTCATCGGCGTGTTGCCGCAATGGAGCGAGGTCCACCATGCAATTGTCCGCCGTCAAGGTCGTCAAGCCCGAAGCGACCAACTTCATTCTCGGGCAAAGCCACTTCATCAAATCTGTCGAGGATATTCACGAAGCGATGGTCGGCACGGTGCCCGGCATCAAGTTCGGTCTCGCGTTTTGCGAGGCTTCCGGCAAGCGCCTCGTGCGGCGCTCCGGCACGGACGAAAGCCTCGTCGAGATGGCATGCCAGAACGCAACCAACGTCGGCGCGGGCCATAGCTTCTTCGTGTTTCTGGGCGACGGCTTTTTCCCCGTCAACGTGCTGAACACGATCAAGGCCGTGCCGGAAGTCTGCCGCATCTTCTGCGCAACGGCGAATCCCGTCGAAGTGCTGATCGCTGAAACAGATCAGGGGCGAGGCATCGTCGGCGTGGTCGATGGTTTTTCGCCTGTCGGCACGGAAAGCGCGGAAGACATTCAATGGCGCAAGGATCTTTTGCGCGCGATAGGCTACAAGCTGTAGTGGCTGCGCTTTCACCCGCTTCACGCGCGCCGCCACGCCTGCCGACATCCTATGGAACGACAACGACGCCTGATTCCGGGCACGCTGTGGCCCGCCATTGTGCGACAGACCGGACATGCGCTGCGCTGCCGCGCGCTGCGACCGATCGACACGCAACAGTCCGTGATCGACAGCGGCGGCATCCGCTTTCTCGTGCGTCAGGTGTCGAGCCTGACGCGCAAGGAACAGCAACGCGAGCAAGCGCGAAAGCTGCAGACGGCAAAGCACCCTCAGGCGAACCCATTTCTTCCCTATGAGCCGGATCTGTTCGTCGCCGACATCTCCGATACTCACCTCGCGTTGCTGAACAAGTTCAACGTGATCGATCATCATCTGCTGATCGTCACGCGCGAATTCGAACCGCAGGAAGCGCTGCTCGATCTTGCCGATTTCGAAGCGCTGCTCGCGTGCATGGCCGAATTCGACGGCATCGGCTTTTACAACGCCGGCACGCAGGCGGGCGCGAGCCAGCCGCACAAGCACCTGCAGATCGTGCCGCTGCCGCTCGGGGAAGCCGATCCGTCCGTGCCTGTCGAGCCCTTGCTCGGTGCGGAGAACGGCATGCCGGATCTGCCGTTTCGGCATGCGTTCGCACGCTTTCACGCCGATGATCTGGCTCGCGCGGATGCGCCGAAGCTGGCGCTTTCCCGCTATCGCACGCTGCTCGACGCGGCGGATATCGGCGCGCTCGAAATCGACCGTGCCTGCTGTCATGCGACGCCCTACAACCTGCTGGTCACGCGGCGCTGGATGTTGCTCGTGCCGAGATCGCAAGAGCGAGTCGAAGGCGTGTCGGTCAACGCGCTCGGCTTTGCGGGTTCGCTGTTCGTGCGCGATGCGGCTCAACTGGATGTGATCGAAAGGCTCGGCCCGATGACGGTATTGGAACGCGTCGCGCTGCCTGCGAATACATAGCGGCCGCGCAACCCGATCGCGCAGCAGACTCACGCGACGAACTCAAGCTCCGTCCGACTGCAAATACCTGTGCGCGAAAGCAATCGCCATGCTGCCCTCGCCGACGGCCGAAGCGACGCGCTTCACAGGGCTCAGTCTCACGTCTCCGCACGCGAACACGCCAGCCACGCTCGATTCGAGCAGGTAAGGATCGCGCTGATGCGACCAGCGTCCGGCCTTGACGACGTCATCGCCGGTCAGAACGTAGCCGCGCACATCGCGCGCGATTTCGGGCGGCAGCCACTCCGTCTGCGCATCCGCTCCGATGAAGACGAACAGCCCGCCGCAGTCGTGTCGGCTCACTGCGTCGCTCGTCGAATCGCGAACGGTGATGGCCGTCAGATGCGTATCGCCATGCGCGCCGACGACTTCCGAGCGCAGCCGCACCGCGACATTCGATTTGCCTGCTAGCTGTTCGACGAGATAGCGCGACATGCCCTTTTCGAGCGAATCGCCGCGCACGACGAGCGTCACGCTGCGCGCATGATTGGCGAAGTACAACGCCGCCTGGCCGGCCGAATTGCCGCCGCCGATCAGATGGACATCGAGGCCGTGCGTCGCGCTCGCTTCGCTGCGCGCCGCGCCGTAGTAAATCCCCTTGCCGATAAAGCGGTCGAAGCCGTCGATCGCGAGCCGCCGCCACGTGACGCCCGTCGCGAGAATGATGGTTTGAGCGTGCACGGCGTCGCCGCCGTCGAGATGAATCCGCCGCGCCTGCACATCGATGCGCTCGACCGAGCGCGTCACGAGGATCTCCGCGCCGAGCCGCCGTGCCTGTTGCAGCGCGCGGCTCGCTAGTTCGTCGCCGGAAACACCATTGGGAAAGCCGAGATAATTTTCGATGCGCGAGGACGTGCCCGCCTGTCCGCCCGGCGCCTCGCGCTCCAGCACCAGCGTGCGCAGACCTTCCGACGCGCCGTATACCGCGGCAGCCAGCCCCGCGGGACCGCCGCCGATGATCGCCGTGTCGTATCCGGCCAAACGCGGCTGCGTCTGGAGGCCGAGCAGTCCCGCAAGCTCGCGGGTCGCGGGCCGCCTCAGCACCGTGCCGTCGACGAGGCGCAACGCGGGGCACTCGCCTTCCGTCGGAGACGTGCCAGGCCAGCGCGCCGGCAATTCGGGCGCATCCGGCGCCAGCCAGTCGACGCTGATCTGATTGCGCGCGAGGAACTGACGCAGCAGCGTGCACGCATTATCCCAACGGTTGCCGACGATCGTCACACGCGCCTTCGGCGGCTCGGCGGAAAGGCTTTGCAGCCCGCCGATGCGTTCGCGCGCGAGCGCGCCCATCTTGAACGCCACGTCGGGCGACGCCGCCGCGAGCGCATAGTATTGCGGCGCGTCGACCCGCATCACGCGCGAAGGCTCGGCCGCTCGATACGCGCCCGGAAACGGTGAGCTCAGCGCGAGCGGCACTTCGCCGAAGATCGTGCCGGGCAGACGCCAGCCCAAGGTTCGCTCGATGCCGTCGAACGTCTTGATGACTTCCATCTTGCCCGACAGCACGGCGTATAACGCGCGCTCGCCGCCTTCATGGACCGCGAACTCGCCCGCGCATAGATGCAGGTCGGCGCACGCGTGCACGAGGATTTCGAGTTCGCTGTCGGGGAGGGTCGAGAACAGCGGCACGGCGCGGATGTCGTCGATCGTCAGCATGGCTTGGTTATCCGTTCTGTCAGGCAGATGACGCAACGCGCGGTCCACCGGGTTTCAGAGGCGTCATGTCGGACGATTGGACTCGTGCAAACGGATGCGCAGGCAAAGCGCGAAGTCAGCAACCGCACCGACCCAGTATAGGATTTTCAGATCGCGAAGCAGACGATCGAGCCATGGGTGCGCTTCTGAAAGACCTAAGCTGGATGAACGGCCGCGATATGAATGCCGTATTTCGTCGCTGCCATGCAACCAGTACCAGTCGATCAGCGTGGAGGTGCGCAATGGTGTTGCGATGGGTGCGAATGGTATGCCTGGCGACGTACGTGTATGCCAGCGCGCAAGGATGTCTGGCCGCGGATTCGTCGGCAGCGCTCGCGGCTGCTGTCGCGCCGCCGGTCGTCTATGTCTCCGATTTCGATCTCGACGCCGCGAACATCGCCCCTGACAGCGGGCCAGGCCACCGCGCGCGAGGCATCCTGGGTAATCTGGTGCCTGAGGGCCCGCTGCGTCAGCAGCAGGATCCGCAGGCGCGTGCGCGAGACATGGTTGCGCTGATGGCGCAATCTCTGACGGACGATCTGAAGAAGGCCGGAGTAGACGCGCGCCGCGTCACGCCGGGTGAACCGCTGCCCCACGGCGGCTGGCAGGTGCGCGGCGTTTTTCTCAGTGTCGATGAGGGTAATCGGCTGCGTCGCGCGATGGTGGGTATGGGCGCGGGCCAAAGCCAGTTTCAGGTCGCGGTTTCCTGCGATAACCTGGCTACGCCGGAGTTACCGCCGCTCTATGAAACTGTTGAAGAGGGGGCGAGCAGGGATATGCCGGGCGCCGTGATCAAGCTCAACCCGTACGTGATCGCCGCGAAGGTCGTTCTGTCCGGCCGCGATGAAAAGACGGCGGTCAGGAAAAGCGCGGAGCAGATCGCTGACGAACTCGCGCGACGGCTTCAGACGGGTGCAAGGGAGGCCCCCGCCCGATAGGCGGCCGAAGCCGCCCGCTCAGCAGCCCGTCCGCTTGACGCGCTCGACCGCGAGGCCGAACACCGGACGCAGCTTCGTGCCAACCACGTTGCCGAAAAATGCCGAGACGAGCCACAGCCAGCCGTGCAGGCTGCCCGACACGATGCCGCTGAAGTACGCGCCGATATTGCAGCCGTACGCGAGGCGCGCGCCGTAGCCGAGAATCAGTCCGCCGATGATTGCCGCGATCAGCGAGCGCAGCGGCAGACGCCACACCGGCGCATAGCGGCCGGCCAGCGAAGCGGCAACCATCGCGCCGATCACAATGCCGATGTCCATGACCGACTTCACGTCGTGGCTGATCGGTGCGGCAAGGGCGGCCGCGTTCGGACCGGTGCTCCACACATGCCAGCTCGCGACGTCGACGCCCATCGCGGAGAACGCCTTCGCGCCCCACAGCGCGAACGCCGACGTGATGCCCCACGGATGGCCCGACAGCGCGAGCGTCGCGAAATTGAGGATCGCGAGCACGACGCCGCCGGTGAGGAGCGGCCACGGGCCATGCAGCCACGGCGATTCGTTCGGGGCGCGATCCACGCCGCTGACGAGACGGCCGTGACGGCGCTTTTCGATCAGCACGCTCAGCGCGGCGATGGCAGCGAACACCACGAGGTTCAGCGCGATCGCCGGGCCGACGCCGAGCGTCTGCACGAGCGAGATCGGCGGCAGATGCGGCAGCGCGGACCAGAACGGCATGTGCGCGGTGCCGATCACCGAGCCGATGATGAACGCGATCAGCGTGACCACCATCCGTGTGCTGCCGCCGCCGACCGTATACAGCGTGCCGGAGGCGCAGCCGCCGCCGAGCTGCATGCCGATGCCGAACATGAACGCGCCGATCAGGACCGACGTGCCGACGGGCGACACTTCGCCGACGACCGGATGACCGAATAGCGTGCCGGCGGAAAGCGCGGGGAAGAACAGCAGCACGCCGATCGCGAGCATCAGCATCTGCGCGCGCAGGCCGGCGCCGCGGCCGTCGGCGATGAACACGCGCCATGCGGACGTGAAGCCGAACGCGGCGTGATAGAGCGTGACGCCGAGCAGCGCGCCGAGGACGTACAGCGCGGCCTGTTTCACGCTGACGGTCTGCGCGAGATAGATCGCGCCGAGCACGACCAGCGCGAGCGCGACGGCGAGCGGCTTCGGATTGATGTTGACGAGACGGCGGGGCGCGCTGAACGGCGTGGAGAGATCGGACATGATGAGCGGGGCGGGCGCGCTTGCCGCGCGAGGGCGGCACGCCTATGAAACGGCGGTCGCTGCTCGGGCGGAGGGCCGCGAATAATCGTTTTTGGGAAAGCTCGCGAGTATACCGAAATGTCGCGTTGCGGCTGTTGCCCAGCAAGGTTCGCGCTGCTCGATGGCAACTCCGGGCGCGCACGGTGCCGCCAGGCTGCAAGGCCCGCCGCACGGGGGCTTGACGGTGGTCGATCGCGCTTGAAACCAGTGACTTAATAACCTCCCGTAATAAAGGTATTTCAAACTTGCATTGAAATCGTTATCAAGATGGAAGGCGACGGTAATCCCGTCCCGGTCGCGCAACAACGTTTCGGGCCGAAATATCGACCAAATCAGCCACGGTCGTTAGGTCGTTAAGTGGCGACGAGGCGAACTGCTAATCTTCATACGCGGCGACTCACGCGTTTCCGGTCGGCTCCACGGGTCGTTGGCAGCCGTTTCGCGCGAGCGTGGAAGGGGGATGTATGAGCACTCGAAGGCCATCTCTGCTGCGGCAACGTCCATCGCAACGCCGTCATGCAAGCGTGCGAATTTCATTTGCCATCGCCATTTCGCTGACCGGACTTTCCACGACGCACGTCGCGTACGCGGCCGGTACCCTGCCGCAAGGCGGGCATTTCGTCGCCGGCTCGGGAAGCATCACTCAGAACGATGCCGGCATGAGCATCACGCAAGCGGGCTCGCGCGGCATCATCGAATGGAACAGTTTTTCGATCGGATCGTCCCGCACGGTGTCGATCAACAACGGCACGGGCGCGACACTCAATCGCGTGACGGGTAACGATGTGTCGGCGATCTACGGCACGCTGAAGGGCACCGGCAGCATCTACCTCGTCAATCCGCATGGCGTGCTCATCGGGCCAGGCGGCGTGGTGTCGACGGGAGGGCGTTTCGTCGCGTCGACGCTTGACGTCCCCAACGACGTCTTTCTCAATCCGCCCGCGTTCGGTGGGTCGGCTTACACAGGCAGCTCCACGACGGATGTAGTCAATCTCGGCAAGATCAGTTCGTCGGGTGGGGACGTGTTCCTGATATCGGCCAGCAAGGTCACGAACGCAGGAACGATCGATGCGCCGAACGGCAATGCCGAACTCGTCGCAGGCCGTCAGGTCCGGCTCTTCGACGGCAACTTTCAACAAGTCTTCGTGGAGGTGGGAAGCGGCGGCACGGTGACGAACTCAGGCACGGTACGGGCGGCGATCATCAACGTGCAGGCGGCCGACGGCAATATCTTCGCGCTCGCGGGTCATTCGGGCGCCCTGCGCGCCACCGGCACCGCGACGCGCGACGGCCACGTCTGGCTCGTCGCGAACACCACCGTCAACGGGGTCGTCGTCAACTCCGGCAACGTCGATGCGCGCGGGGCGCAAATCAGCGCGCGTAACGCGGACGGCAGCGGCGGCACGCTCGACATGTCCGGCAAGGACGTCAAGGTCGGCGGAGCGGATGTGCGGGCGAAAGCATGGAACATCACCACGGGGGACTTCACCGCGGACGTCCCCACCGCCAATACGCTCGGCGCAAGTCTGAGCAACGGCGCGTCCATCTCCGTGCTCGCGAACGGCACGGACGGCAAGCTCGGGGCGACCGGCGAGGGAGACATCGCGATCGAAGCGAGCGTGCGCTGGCACGGAGCCTCCTCCCTGACGCTCGACGCGGCGCACTCGCTGACGATCGCACCGCAGGCGACCATCGCCAATAGGGGCACAGGCTCGCTCACGCTGTCCGCCGACACCTATGGTTTCGACAACGGCGGCAGTCTGACCAACCAGGGCACGATCGACTGGTCGCGCAGCATGGGCATCGTCAGCGGCCTGTACGACATGAACGGCAGCTACACGCCCGGCACCGTGTACACCAACGTATCGTGGCACCCCGCGCCGTTTACTGGGCTCGTCACGCAGTTCACGGCCTATCAGCTCGTCAACTCCATGACGGACCTGGGCGCGGTGAATAACAACCTCTCCGGCAACTATGCGTTGGGCAGTAGGGGGCTGGAATTCGCGGGTGCGCCGGAGTTCGGAGGCATCGGCACCGCCGCGAATCCGTTCACCGGTCAGTTCGACGGCATGGGGCATCTCCCCGCGGATCTGCGTCTCTCAAGCGCGGCCGATACCGGACTCTTCGGCGTGATCGGCAAGAGCGGCGTCGTGCGCAATTTCACGCTCGCGGACGGCACCGCGACGTCCTCGGGAGAAACGGTCGGCTTGCTGGCCGGCATCAACTACGGATACATGGTGAACGTCGGCGCAACGGGCGCCATCGGTGCCCCGGGCAACACGAGCACAGTGGCCGGCGGTCTGGTCGGCGAGAACTTTGGGCGCATCGAGCGCTCGTGGGCGGGCGTGAACATCAACGGCGCGGGCCAGATCGGTGGGCTCATCGGCCTGAACGACGGTCGCATCGATCAGTCTTTCGCGATCGGCCGCGCAACAGCCGGTGCGCAAAGCACGGTCGGCGGACTCGTCGGCACGAACCATGGCGTCATCGGCCGATCGTATGCCTACGAATTCCTGAACGGCGGCGCGACTGTCGGCGGACTTGTCGGCATCAATACGGGCTTCATCCGCGAGTCGTATGCCGCGTCCAGACTCACGGCGGGCGCGAACTCGACGGAGGGCGGTATCGCGGGCACGAACAGCGGCCGGATCGCGGCGAACGTGTTCTGGAACAGCCAATCGTCGGGGGCGGCGGCGGGTGTCGGTTCGGGCACGGCGGCGGCCAGTTCGAGCGGACTCACGGACACCCAGTTGCTCGAGCCGGCGAGCTTCGGTCCGACGTGGGATTTCAGCGCGAACGGCACGTGGGTCGCGGGATATCCGGGGCCTCAGTTGCGCTGGCTGGCAGGGCACTGACATCGAGGGTCCGACAGAACCCGGCGCGGGCGCACTCGGCCTTCGGTGCCGCGATCACGATGCAAGCCGGATTCAGCGGTTTGACGACTGTTCGCGCAGGTAGGCCTGCGCTTCCGCCTCCGTCTCATAGACATAAGGTGACAGCCCGCGCCGCGTAAGGGCGCCACCCAGCTTGGCGCGCATGAAAGCGCTGGTAGTGAAGCGCGTTACGCCGAGATAGTAGCGCTGCACCATATCCTCGACCATTTCGACGTACGCGTCCTCCAGCGCGGGGTCCAACACGAAACCCTCGTAGTTCACCACTGCATAAACCTTGTGGTCCAGTGGTTCGCAGACGCGCCATACCTGAGTCCGGATCGCCGCGATGTCGTCGGGACGCTTCACCTCGAGGCGCGCGAAATTGAGAAACATGATGTTCTTGTCGTCGTCGTAGATGAAGCGCGCTTCCAGCGGCAGTCGCAAAACATTCGAGCGCAGGCCCATCGGTTCAGGCAGGAAAATCCGCTCGTCCATCTGCGTCGGCGAACGCAGGATCGGTGCGAAGTCCATCCTGGCCAGAATATCGCGCTCCAGATCGACGCCCGGTGCAATCTCGATGAGTTCCATGCCCTCGGCGCCCAGCTCGAACACGCAACGCTCGGTGATGTAGAGGACCGGCTTGCCCATTGCCGCTGCATACGGGCCAGAGAACGTGCGATGCTCGACTTCCTCGATAAATTTCCTGGCCGTGCCGTCACGGTGGATCCGCAGCTTGCCGTCGACGACCGAAATCTGGCTGTGGCCCGCCATGAAAGTGCCGACGAACACGACTTTCCTGGCATTCTGGCTAATGTTGATGAAGCCTCCGGCGCCGGGCAGGCGCGGCCCGAATCTCGACACATTGAGGTTTCCCATGCGATCGGCCTGGGCGAGGCCAAGAAAGGCGACGTCGAGCCCGCCGCCGTCATAGAAATCGAACTGGGCGGGCTGATCGATGATCGCCTGCGCATTGGTCGCCGCGCCGAAGTTCAAGCCTCCCGCAGGAATGCCGCCGATGACGCCGGGCTCGGTGGTCAGCGTCATCAGGTCGAGGATCCTTTCCTCGTTGGCGACGCTGGCGATGCCTTCGGGCATGCCGATCCCGAGATTCACCACGCTGTTTGGCTGGAGTTCCATTGCCGCGCGTCGCGCGACCACCTTGCGCTCACTCATCGGCATCGGCGCCACACTGCTCGCGGGGACCCGGATTTCGCCGGCGTACGCCGGACTGTATGGTGTGGCAAAGGTCTGCTGGTGGTTCTCGGGCGGCGCCAGCACGACGCAATCGACCAGCACGCCGGGGATCTTGACCTGTCGCGGATTGAGCGAGCCGCTTTCGGCGATGCGCTCCACCTGGACGATCACGAGGCCGCGGCAGTTGTGCGCGGCCATGGCGATCGCGAGAGCCTCCAGTGTCAGGGCTTCGCGCTCCATCGTCACATTGCCTTCCGGATCGGCAGTGGTGCCGCGCACGATCGCGACGTTGATCGGGAAGGCCTTGTAGAACAGATATTCCTCGTCGCCTATCCGCATCAACTCGACCAGATTCTCGGTGGTGCGCTCGTTCAGTTTGCCACCACCGAAGCGCGGATCGACGAAGGTGCCGAGGCCGACCCGGGAGAGATGGCCTGGCTTTCCGGCCGCAATGTCGCGAAACAGGTGGCTGATCACGCCCTGCGGCAGGTTATACGCCTCGATCTGGTTATCCACCGCAAGCTGCTGTAGCTTCGGCACGAGGCCCCAGTGTCCGCCGATGACGCGCTTGACGAGTCCCGGCGTCGCCAGGTGGTTCAGTCCGCGTTCCTTGCCGTCTCCCTGGCCGGCCGCATAGACTAGCGTGAGGTTGGCGGGCTTTGGGAGGGTGACTAACGTATCCTCGTCATGCGCCGTACAGAGTTCCTCGATGGCAATGGCGATGTCTTCGGCGAAGCCGATGCCGACGAAGCCACCCGTCGCGACCGTATCGCCGTCGCGGATCAGGCGCACGGCATCGCGCGCCGACGCCACTTTGCCGGACGAGCGGGAAAGGATGGCCGGTGAAAGCGCCCCCGCGGTTGATTGCGTGCTCACGTTTCACCTCGCCTGATTCGAGCGCGACTGGCTAATAGGCGCCACCGGTATCAATGGTCAGATGGAGCATGTCGTCCTCGAGAATCCTGATGAAATGCTCGTCCTCCTGCAGGAGTTCCTCCAGCACGTCACTGTCGGAAAGCACGCCGATGACGCGCCCGGATTCGATCACAGGCAGGTGCCGGATCCGCCGGGTATGCATCGACGCGAGGCATTGATCGCAGGTATGCTCGGGCGTCACATAAAGCACCTGGGTGGTCATGATGTCGCCAACCCTGGTGTTCGCGGCGTTGCGGCCAAGCACCTCGACCTTGCGGGCGTAGTCGCGCTGAGACAGCACGCCAACCAGATTGCTGGCCTGCAGCACCAGCACCGTCGTCACGTCCTTGTCGGCCATCAACTGCAACGCGTTCAGCACCGTGTCGTCGGGGCCCACTGAGATAACCTCCCGAGGGTTCCCGGACAGAATTTGCCGTGCTGTCTTCCTCTCCTTTTTCATGACCGCCTCCAGACAGAAAGGGGAGCATGTACGGACCACGCTTGATGAAAGCGAAATCAAAGCGAAATCCGAATACGATCGTCCAGACCCAGCCAAGGCTGGCGATCTTTTCTTATTCGTTGAATTGCAGTGTAGATCGCTTGACCTGAGTCGAACGAACATTTTCCGTTCCCGCGCTACGCCACTCGGTGAGTCGAAGCGACGAGGCACCTGCCGCACGAGCGCGCCTTGCCCATTCGCAACCGTCCGGCGCTAACTGTCGCCTCACCACCGCAGTCGCACCGGCAAACCCACAATCCATCGCCAGCGTACCGCTCGGTCGTCAGCTGGCCGAAAACCTCGCCGCTCTTCAGCGCAGGTGAGCCCGGTCGCGACCGCCACACGCGACGCTGCTCACGGCAGCCGCAATCACGCACTGCACCGCTCTCTACCGTCTTCAGGGCGGAAGTCACATGGCCGCCGCATCGGCATCGCCAGAGCCACACGTCCGCGCCGCAATATTGAAGCGCGACGAGATCGCCAAAGGCGCGACCAGCGACATCGCGACTTGGCGGAAAGGGCCATCGAGGCTGCAAGGGGCGGCGGGTACGTTTGTTCACAGCAAGCAAAATGGGGTGCGGCGTCGTGTTCTCAAGCATACCTGCGCCTTTGATTCGGAGCGGGTCGACGCTTCGATCAGCTTATAGCCGTTGTGTGGTATTGCTCACACTTTGTTGCAATTTGCTGCAGGCGGCTAGAGTGCCCGCCCGGCAAGGCTTAGCGGCTCACGGCGAAACGTGGATACGGTTCCGCTTCCCACGGCAGGGTGAAGATTTCAAACGCTGAACCGTTAAAGGACTCAACCAGTGGGGAACACACACCATGAAGATTGAATCCAGCGATTATCCGCTCGCGGCTTCGCAGAACGGTCCGCAACGCGCAATGATCAACAGCGATGCGAAGGATGCCGTCGAGTCCGCGCACCAAGTCAGCGCTGCCTGCGCGCAGAATTCGACGGTTAATCTCTCGTCAGTGTCCGCGATGCACACGTCCAGCGATTCGGATAGCGACACGGCGAAGGTCGAGTCGATCAAGGCCGCCCTGCGTGACGGCAGCTACAAGATCGATTCCGGAAAGATCGCCGACGGCATGCTAAGCACCGCGCGCGACCTGCTGCAAACGACTACTCGCTGACCGGCGGCCGAACGTAGCAGGGAGAATTTTCGCTGCGGGCTTGTTCGACAATTCTTCCCGAGACCCACCACCCGACTGCGGGAACGACGCCATTGCGCCGGTCTGCGTCGTTGCAAGGCAGTCCATGAAGACTCGCACGGCGTGATTGGCCGGCCGGGGGCCGGCCCGCCATGCTTACTGGACGATCTTTTTCGCTTCGTCGCGCCAGTAGTGTTGCTGGTTCCACCCAAGAAGGCGCTTGAGCTTCTCGTTGCTGAGCAGGGTCTCGAACTCGCCGAGTTGCTTTTTGAGCGGCACGCCGGGGTAGTAGCGTCGGAGCAGTTCCGCGGTAGGTACGTCGGACGACACGTCGTCGGCCGCGACGTTCATCACCTGAAAGCCGAGGCCGTCCTTTTCGATGGCGAGCCGGCACGCGCTCGCGAGATCGCGCCCGTCGATATAGCTCCACGCAATCCTCTTGCGCAGTGCTGGATCCTTGAGCCACGCCGGAAATTTCGCGTAGTCGTTGGGTTCGAGCACGTTGCCAATACGAAAGCAGTAAATGTCAGAGCCGGTGCGCGCGTGGAACGCCTTCGCCGTCACTTCGTTGATAACCTTCGACGTCGCGTAGCTGTCCATCGGGTTCACCGGGTATTCCTCGTCGAGCGGGAAGTACTCTGGACTGCGATCCCGGTGCGCGAACACCATACCGTATGTGGTTTCGCTCGATGCCACGATCACCTTGCGGATGCCAAGCTTCGACGCTGCGTCGAGGATGTTGTACGTGCCCATCACGTTGATCCGGTAGACCTCGTTGTCGGGCGTGATCATGATGCGAGGGATCGCCGCAAAATGCACAATCGCGTCGATCGGCTTTGGTTCGAGGTCGTCGGCGAATTCTCCCGGCGCGGTGCTCGATGCCAGCGCATTGAATACCTGGCCCGCATCGGTGATGTCCGTAATCAACGTGCGCGCCGTGCGCGCCGCCATCGGCACGCGATCAAGATTCATCACCTCGTAGCCGTGCTCGACCAGGTTCTGGACCACCCATTTTCCGGCCAGGCCGCTGCCGCCGGTCACGATCACTCGCTTCGTCATGTGCTCCTCTTCTCCTGTTTTCCTACATGTTTTAGCGCTTTTCCGCGCGTGTCGCGCGGCCTCATTCCATCATAGGATCGTTGCGCTCCGCGTCCTTGATTCGGCAGTAACAGTTCTGATGTTGAGTCGTGCGGCTCCAACTGGCCGGCCTCCGCCCGATGCGGCCGGCTGGAGACGACGTTCAGGCGTTGATCCAGGCTCGCGCCTGTTCCAGCTCGTTGACGTGGAACGCCTTGATTTCAGCCTTCGTGAAGAACCGGGCCAAATGCATCGAGGCGCGAATCCAGCCCGCGTCGGCCACCACCGCGGCGCGCGTGACCTTGCGGGCGACGGAGACGCCGAGCGTCAGGTCGGTCCATAGCGCCTTCGGCTCGATGCCGCTGAAATGCTCGATGCGTTCGAGCACGCGGGTCTTACCGTTCAGTTCAAGATCACCACGCATGCGCTCGATGGCTTCGCGCAGTTCGTGGTCGGTGATTTTGCCTTCGACGGATATTTCGATGACCGACGAATCGGGGACGGTGTGATACAGGATCATGGCAGGACCTCTAGCCAGAGAGACGTTACACGCTCAGGCAAGGATGAGCCTGGCGTTCGACGGCGTACTCATGGTACCTCTTTCCACGCGCTCGGTTAGGTTACAAGCCGATCTTCCCCTGAGAGGCAGTCGAGGCCATCGGCGCCACCGGCCGGCCGCGGTACGGCATGATGGGCGCGTGGCTCACGACTGCGGCACGATCACGAACAGTTGGTAGGGACGCGCGGGCAACTCCCGTCCCCATGCGGTCTTGCTCACCTCGAGCGCAATCGGCGCTGCATGGCTTAGCGACGATGCCGTCGCGATGCAGCCCGAGTCGTCGCCACGGCACACAATCAGCGAGCCCTGGCGCGCGAAATCGGCGGATGTGAGCCAGGGCGTTGCCGCCGGCCAGTCGAGATCCCAGAAGCGGGCGCGGCCGCCGTCATAGAACACCATCGAAGCGGCCTCATGCGTCGAGCCCGCCACGATCGACAGCGGCTGGCTGGTGCGTTCGTGCCACACGGCCTGCGCGGCTGCCGCGAGTTCCGCGCGCGGCTCGGCCGCGTCGTCGGAATTGCGCCGCGCCCCTGTGTAGCCGACCACTGCCGATACCGCGAGCACCAGCGCCCAGTACACCGCCATGACGCGTATGGCACGCTGCGGCGCGAACTCGAAGCGGGCTTGCACGAGCACGGCAAGCCAGAGCGGCACCATTGCGAACCACTGCGCCATGCCCCAGACCGAGGCCATCTGCGTCTTGCCGATCACGGACAGCAGGCCCACCGCGAACAGTGGCCCCAGCGCGAGCCACCAGAGATCCGGGTACGACGCGCTCCGAACGACGCTCAGCGCCATGAGCCGCGCAGCCCCGCGCGTGCGCACCATCAACAGCACGAAAACGAAACTGAGCGCGAGATAGCCGATCTGCGCGAGCGTGTAGATGCCAAAGCGCCCGACCGCGGCGAGAAGCGTGCCGCCGGTGCGTTGCGCGGCATACTCGAGCGTCGGGAAATGATTAACCATCATCCAGTGCACGTGCGGGGCCAGCACGGCGACTCCCGCCGCCACCGCGAGCAGCGATTCGACGCTGACGAGGCGCGCACGCCATGCGGGACGCGCGAGCAATGCCAGCAACAGCCCGAGCAGCAGCACGATCGAGAAGTACTTGCCCAGCACGGCAAGCGCCGCGCACGCCCCGAGACCGAGCGCCGCGCCGCTGCGCGCGAGGCGGCTGCCCGGCTGCACGTAGCGGACGAAAAAGTAGGCGGTCCACGGCCAGACCGACAGCAGGATCGAGTTCGGATTGAATTTGATGGCGAGATTCGAGTAAAGCGGCGAGACCGCCATCGCAAGCCCGGCGATGATCGCGATCGGGCGCGGCACGAAGCGCCCGGCGAGCGCGACGATCCCGGCCAGGCCGACCAGCACGTTCACCGCCGACAGCGCGAAATACGCGAGATCGGTGTGCGGGAACACGCTGAACCAGGCCGCTGCGACCCACGACGAAAGCGGCGGGTGCTTCGCGTAACCGGCCTGCCACTCGATGCCCCAGACATAGGTCTCGACCATGTCGCCCTGGATGTCGAGATTGCCGCGCGCGAGCCAGGCGGCCAGCGTCCAGACCAGCGCGTGGAAGGGGAGCAGCCAGCCGAGTGATGCGATGCGCGCGGCGGCAGGTTTTTCGGAGGCTGAGGCGAGCGACGTGGGATTCGAAAGCTGGGTCGACATTGAACCTTTTGGTCTGAGTGCCGCCCTACCGGGCAGCGTTTTTGGCCCGGCATTGTAATATGAGCTTAAGTAGGGAGGGTGCGATCCTGACAGACTGCCCGGCAACCCATGGCGCCCGATCAAATTAAAAAGGCTTTGATGAAGGACGTTCGCGGCGACAATTGACCCGTGTGGTCAAGCCGAAGATTCGATTCTCTTGACGCGGCGCTCAACTCGGCCGCAATTGCAGATGCGCTTGAGGAAGCTCTGAGCTGGGCGTGGATCGTAGCAACCCCGACACGAGCCGCGCAACCGTCGCCAGCGTTCCAGTGGATCTGATGGCGAAAAACTGCGCGTGACAGGCCGCTATCGCGCTCGGCTAAGATGCAAAAGTCGAGACCTAGTGTGACGGCGCGACCGACGCGCGATAGCGCGTCTCGAAGTCGCAATTCTTTGAGCGCGACGTGTACCGACGGGTCATGCGCGGCGGATTCGACCGGTCGATGCAATAGTTTGCTGGCATCGTTCGGCAGGGGCCCCATGTTTTGGCTGCAAAACGCGTCGCCATCAGTCGCAAAGCAGCCCCACCATCGGAATCGCCGGGGTTCGTCCCGCGATCAGGTCAGCCGTGATTCGAGCCGATCCGTGCGACATGGTCCAGCCGATATGACCGTGACCGGTATTCAGATAAAGATTGCGATACTTCCTGCGCCCAAGAAACGGCAGGTTCGTCGGCGTCATCGGCCTGAGACCGGCCCACATTTCGGCGCGATCGTAGTTGGCGCCGGCCGGGTAGAGTTCTTGTGTCACGCTCTTCATAAACGCAAAATCAGAAGGCTTATGGCTCGTGTCGTAGCCGGCAAACTCCGCCGTTGCGGTGACCCGGATCCGGTCTCCGAAGCGCGAGATTGCGACCAGGTTGTGCTCGTCGACCACTGCAACGGAGGGTGGCATGGGCCGGCCATCGATCGGAATCGTGAGGGAGTATCCCTTGATCGGATAGATCGGAAGATCGATGCCGATCTGTCGGGCAAGAACCGGACTATAGGGGCCAAGGGCGAGCACGTACGCGTCGGCTTTTACAAGGCCGCGACTCGTTCTTATGCCCACCACGTCCTGCCCAGCGGTTTCGAAGCCGTCGATGGTGGTGTCCGTCAGAAGCGTACCGCCACGCGCGACAATCTTTTCCGCAAGGGCGCGGGTGAACTTCGCAGGGTCTCCGGTCTCATCGGTCGGGCAGTAAATGGCACCCGCTATCCTGTCTTTTGCCGAAGCCAGCGACGGGTCGAGTGCGACGACCTGATCGCGGCTGAGAACCCTGATGACTTGCCCATCGGATTCCAGCAGCTTCATGTGTTCGATTCCGCGATCCTGCGCTTCCTGAGTCCGATGAAAATACAGAATTCCGCGGTCATTTCGATCGTATTCAATGGCGTCCTCAGCGATCACATTCTGTAGCACGCGTTGCGAGTACGCGGCAAGCCGATGCTTGAGCAGGGTATTGCGGCGTGCCTTCTCTGATGTGCATTCCATCAGGAAACGCCACGACCAGCTGTAAAGCCTGGGATCCGCCGAGAACTTGAAGCGCAACGCCTGATCTTTCAGCACCAGCGATTTGAGCAGAATCATCGGCGCTTTGGGCGAGGACCAGACAAAGGAATGCCCGGGCGCGATCATGCCCGCGTTACCCCAACTGGTTTCCGATGCGACCAAAGGCTGCCGCTCGACGATCACGACCTCATGGCCATCCTTCTGCAACTGGTACGCGGTTGTCACACCGACTACCCCGCCACCGAGCACGACAACTTTCATGATGTCCTCAGATACAAGGGGGCCGGCGGCATTCACGGCGGCGCGGTCTTGCTCCGGCTTTTGTGCTGCGCCACCCTCGATTCCTGCTGGACAGGAGGCAGCAGTCTCACTTCCATTGCGGCTGATTCAGCACCATTCCGTGCTGCCCTTTGTAGGCAGCCACAGCCGGCGGCGTCCACCCATCCAGCATCCGTGGCGCGAGTTGCCAGACCTCGACGCCAAGCGGCCGGCACACTTCCAGCGGATCGCGCGCGTCGGGTCCCCACATCGGCACTGACAGATCGCCGCCCGGACAGGTCGACAGCGCGCACAGCAAGTCGATCTCCGCGAAGAATTCGAGGTAATCGCCTTTCTTTGCCGGACACGCCTTCATGAAGTATTTGTCTTCGAGATTCAGGCCGGTGCACTGGAACACGTTGAGCACGTCGTGGACGTCGTACTCAGTCAATCCATACGGGGCGATGGCGCGCGTCAGGTTGGAGTGGCAGTGAAAATGAAAATCCTCGCCGGTCAGCATGCGGTTCACGTAGGGGTCGCAGCGCGTGCCGAGCAGATCGTGGACACGGCCGCCGTGCTCGTCGACACCGTAGCCTGCGAGACTGTCATCCGTGATGGTCACCATCGGACGCAGGAATGGCAGCGTCGACCACAGACGGTCGAACGTGCTCACGTGCGCCTGCTGCAACTGGCGCGTGCGCGACGCCCACATGCGCTCGCGCGGGTTGTGCCGGTTCCACATGTTCAGGTCGGCAACCTGCGGGCCTTCGATCGTGACAATGCGAAACACGTGGCCGGCCGGCACGGTCCACGCTTGCCCCGAGCGGATCGGCACGACGATCGATTCGACCAGCGTGCGGGTGTCGTGCTGTGAGGCGATGCGCTGATAGAACGTCTTGTCGACGTCGAGCGCTGAGCCTTTGGTGGACTGATAGGCAGCAGGATGATTCAGCATGATGCATGCTCCGTCGAACTCAGGCCGGCGCCGTGCCGCGACGAGGCGGCGTCGTCATCGCTCGGGCGACGCAACACTGCAACGACCTTTTCCTTATCGATCTCTGACATGTTTTGCCTCCATGACGTCTGACCCGTTTCAGCCAAGGTCGATTGCCCGGTTGGCGGGTTACTCTGCCGAACTGGCACTGCCGCCCAGATAGGCAGCGCGGACCCGGCTATCCTGAGCCAGCTCGCGGGCGGACCCCGCGAGCGCAATGTGCCCGCTTTCCAGCACGTAAGCCCGATGAGCGATCCGCAGCGCCTGGCGGGCGTTCTGCTCGACGAGGAGAATCGAGGTGCCTTCGCGGCAGATGTCGGCGATCATGCCGAAGATCGCGCGGACCAGCTTCGGCGCGAGTCCCATCGACGGTTCGTCCAGCACCACGATACGCGGGCGCAGCATCAGGGCTCGGGCAATCGCCAGCATCTGCTGTTCGCCGCCGCTGAGCGTGCCAGCCAGCTGGCTGCGTCGCTCGCCGAGCCGGGGGAAAGCCGCATAGAGCTGATCCCTTCGCTGTTGCAATGCCGCACTGTCGCGCCGGATCAGATAGCCGCCGAGATGCAGATTTTCCTCCACCGTCAGCGCCCCGAAAATGCGCCGCCCCTCTGGCACATGACCGAGACCCAGCGCCACGATCTGGTGTGCGCGCAAGCCCGTCAGGCGCTGGCCAGCCATCGCAATGTCGCCCGCGCGCGGCCGGATCAATCCGGAAATCGCCCGCAGCGTGGTCGTTTTTCCCGCGCCGTTGCTGCCGAGCAACGCGACGATCTCGCCCTCCGCGACGTCCAGCGAGATGCCGTGCAGCACTTCGACAGTCCCATAGCTCACACGCAGATCGCGGATTTCTAGGAGTCCCACAGCGATTTCTCCCCGGCAGTATCGTCGCTCGCCTCGTCCTTTCCGGCTGTGCCGAGATAGGCATCGATCACCCGCGGGTCCGCCTGGATCGCGGCGGGCTGGCCCTCGGCGATGATGACGCCGTGGTCCATCACGATGATCCGGTCCGACACGCCCATCACCAGCATCATGTCGTGCTCGATCAGCAGCACCGTCACGCCATGATCCCGGATCCGCCGGATCAGTTCCATCAGCGCGCGTTTCTCGGTCGGGTTCATGCCTGCAGCCGGCTCATCGAGCAGCAGCAGGCGAGGGCTGCTGGCGAGCGCACGGGCGATCTCCAGCCTGCGTTGGTCGCCGTAGGGCAGATCGGCGGCGCGCTCGCCCGCCCTGCCGGCAAGACCGACGAAGGCGAGCCAGCGCAGGCCTTCGGTGGAATGGTCCGCCGCCTCGGCGCGCGCGGACGGCAACGCCAGAAGCTCGGCTGCGAGCGGTGTCCGAAGCCGATGGTCCATGCCGGTCAGGACGTTTTCGAAGGCTGTCATGTGGCCGAACAGGCGGATGCCCTGGAAGGTGCGCGCCATGCCTTGATGGACGATGCGATGAGGCGCGCCGCCGGCAAGCCGTTCCCCGCACCAGACGATCTGGCCGCCAGTCGGGCGGATGACGCCGGTCAGGCAGTTGAACACGGTGGTCTTGCCGGCGCCGTTCGGACCGATCAGGCTCACGATCTCGCCGCTTCGCACCATGAAGCTGACACCGCCGACCGCCAGCACGCCGCCGAAGCGCCGCTGCATGTCGCGCACCTCCAGCAGGACCTCATCGGTGACGGCGTGATCGGGCACAGCGACGCGATCGGCGTCAGCGCCCTTGCGCGCCGGCGCGACGCGGCGCAACGGCGCTGGCCACAACCCCTGCGGCCTTAACAGCATCAGGATCACGAGCCCGATCGCGAAAGCGAAGATGCGCCAGAGGTTGAGAAAACGCAGAATCTCCGGCAGGCCGGCGACGATGATGGCGCCGAGGAGCACACCGGGAATGCTGCCCCGGCCGCCGAGCACGACGACAATCAGGATCGTGACGGACTGCAGATAGGTGAAGCCGGTCGGATCGATGGTGCCGAAGCGGGCGGCGAACAGGCTGCCGCCCAGCCCGCCGATCAGCGCGCCCATCACATAGGCGAGCAGCTTGACGCGCAGCGTCGGCACGCCGACGGCCTCGGCAGCTGCCTCGTCCTCGCGGATGCTGGTCCAGGCGCGGCCCAGCCGCGACTGGCCGAGCCGGATGGCGAACCCGAGCACCAGCACGAGGAACGCCATGCCCAGTTCGTAGAGCGCTAGCGGCGAACTGATCTCGAAACCGAACAGGCTCGGGCTCGCGATGCCGAAGATGCCGTTCGGGCCGCCCGTGATGTCGAGGTTGGTGGCGACGATACGCGTGATTTCGCCGAACCCCAGCGTGACGATCGCCAGATAGTCGCTGCGCAGGCGCAGGGTGGGATAGCCGATGACGATGCCCGATACCCCGGCGAACGCCAGACTGAACGGCAGCGTCTCCCAGAACGAGAAGTGCAGCAGGGTTTCCAGCAACGCCGTCGTGTACGCGCCGATCGCGAAGAAGGCCGCGTAGCCCAGATCGAGCAATCCGGCATAACCGACTACGATGTTCAGCCCAAGACCCAGGATCGAATAGGTGACGATGGTCAGGCCGACATCGACGACATAGTTGCTGACGACAGCGGGCAGCGCCACGGCGGCGGCCAGCAGCGCACCGCCGAGAGGCCTGGTCCAACGCGCGGAAGCCTGACTGGCGCTCATGGACTACATTCTCTCGACAACGCGTTCGCCGAACAGCCCGGTCGGCTTGATCACGAGCACGGCGATCAGCACGCCGAAGACGAACACGTCGGTCCATTGCGAAGAGACATAGCCCGCGCCGAAGGCTTCGAGCAGGCCAATCAGGATGCCGCCCGCCATCGCGCCCGGGATGTTGCCGATGCCGCCAAGCACGGCGGCGGTGAACGCGCGCAGGCCTAGCACGAAGCCCATGAAGAAATTGATCTGCGTGTAGTAAAGACCTTCCATGACGCCCGCCACGGCGGCCAGCACCGACCCGAGCAGAAAGGTGAGCTGGATCAGGCGTTCGACGTCGATGCCCATCAGACGCGCGGCGTCCTGATCGATTGCCAGCGCGCGCATCGCGGTGCCGAGGAAAGTGTGGTGAACGAAGAAATACAGTGCCAGCATCAGGGCCAGGCTCGTCACGATGATGCCGATCTGCGCGAAGGTGATCTGCACGCCGTGGAGTTCGAATCCGGCCTGGCTCAGCACGTGCGGATAGGTGCGAAAGCCCGCGCCGTAGATCAGCAGCACCCCATTTTGCAGCGCCAGCGAGACGCCCAGCGCCGTAATCAGAATCGACAGCCGCGGCGCGCGCAGCAACGGCTGATACGCGAGCCGCTCGATCAGCAGGCCGAGCGCGCCTGTGACCGTCATGGCGGCCACAAGGGCGATCAGCAGCGCCAGGGCGAGCGGCAGATGCGCGGACGCAAGAACCATCAGACCGGTCCAGCCGATGAACGCGCCGACCATGAACAGGTCGCCATGAGCGAAGTTGATCAGCCGGATGATGCCGTAGACCATCGTGTAGCCGAGGGCGACGAGCGCGTAGAACGAGCCGGTCGTCAGCCCTTCGATGACGAACTGGAAGAAGTCGCTCATGACGGGGCGGCGCGCGCAATGACGCCTACTTCATCGCCACCCAATGCCCGTTCGCTTCCTGCCGCTGGTAGGGCTCGAACTTGTCGTTGTGCACGATGATGGTGATGTACACCGCTTTACTGCGGTCCCCCTTCGCATTGAAGGAAATCGTTCCGGTCGCGCCCGGGTAGTTCGAGATCTTGTGCAGAGCCGCGGTGATCGCGGCAGGCTGGGCCGATTTTGCGTCCGCGATGGCTTTGGCCGTGACTCCGACAGCATCGTATTCATAGACCGAGTACGGTCCCGGCGCTTGCCCGTAAGCCTTCGTATAGTCATCGACGTAGGCGTGCGCGCCGCTCAGGAACTGCGCGAGCGGTGCCGTCGTGATGATCATGCCGTCGGCGGCGGGACCGGCCGTCTTCATCAGGGTGGGGTCATTGGTGGCGTCGCCGCCCATGAAGGTCATTTTCAGACCCAGTTGCCGCGCCTCCTTGACCAGCAGGCCGGCTTCGGAGAAATAGCCTGTGTAGTAGATCACGTCAGGCTTCAGTGAGGAGACCCGCGTGAGCGTCGGTGAATAGTCCATCTGTCCGGGGGTGATCGAATTGGCGTACACGACATCGACACCGTCCTTCTTCAGGGCTTGCACGGTGTTCTGGGCGAGGCCTTTGGAATAGGTCGTGTTGTCGTCGATCACCGCCACGCGCTTCGCGTGCAGAACGTCTTTCATGAAGTTTGCCGCGAATGGGCCCTGCTGGTCGTCACGGCCGATCGTGCGGAACACGTTGTCGTACCCCATCTCGGTCAGTTGCGGATTCGTCGACGCATCCAGCACGTAGGGAATCCCGGCGCGATGAAAGGTTGTCGATTCCGGCAGCGCCGCGCTTGAGCAATAGCCGCCCGCTACCGCGACAACGCCCGCATCGACGAGTTTCTGTGCCGCCTGCACCGCGGTCTGCGCATCACAGGCGTCGTCCTCGGGCACCAGCTCGATCTGCTTGCCGAGCACGCCACCGGCCGCGTTGATTCTGGCGGCGGCGAGCTTCGCGCCATTGACAATATCCGTGCCGGCATTGGCACTGCTGCCCGACAGCGGAACGGGCACGCCGATCTTGATGGTGGCGCCCTGGCTTAGCGCCGAACCGGGAGCCATGCCGACAAGCAGGGCCACGGCGGCCGCCATGCCCGCAAAGGCCGTTTGCCGCGAGCCCCGCTTTGCACCGGACCAGCCAATCGTCTGAGCAAACATGTTAGAGACTCCTTATTGTGAGAGGGATCGGACGATCCGCCACACGGGTATACCGGTGACATCGGAAAGCGGACGGAAATGGGGCGATTGCGTGTGATTCATACCCACCAGGTCAACGGCGTGACTGCTGGTTTCACCGGAGCGCTGACACTAAAGCGCTTCTTTCATGATAGAAGCCGGTGTGCGTTGGGACGGTATAGGGTATTTGCGTATAAACCATTACACAAAGGCGCCGGCAATCCTCTACCTTTAAGAGGCAGTGACGACAGAGACTCGCGAGCGGCGAACGCGACATGACAGGACGACTCCGAAATGAGTGCGATTGCACCGCATGACGACGTGTACACGAAGCTCGATTTCACGCTGGACGACGGCGTCTGCCGTCGTGCCGCGATTGGGCTCGTGGTGCTCGCCACCGATCATACGATCGAGCATGAGTGGCGGGGCTTGCTGACGCAGGACGGCGTGGCGTTCTACGAAAGCCGTGTGTATAACTCGGCGGACATCACGCCCGAACGGCTAGCGGAAATGGAGGACCGTATTGCACCGGCGGTCGCGCTGATCCGTCCGGCCGAGCGTATCGATGTGGTGGCGTTTGGCTGCACGTCCGCGTCGATGGTGATTGGGGAGGAAAAGGTGTTCGCGCGGATTCGCGAAGCGCGTGCGGACGCCGCGTGCACTACGCCGATCACCGCGGCGCTGGCGGCGCTTCGCGCCCTAGGCGTCCAACGTACGGCCCTGCTTACACCTTATGTGCGTTCGATCAACGAATACATGCGCGACTATATCGAGTCGCGCGGTCACGGCATTACGCGCATGGCGTCGTTCGAGCATGCGAACGATAACGAAGTGGCGCGGATCGATGCGGCGTCATTGCGAACTGGTGTTGAGCGACTTGCGCGCAATCGTGACGTGGACGCGATTTTCGTATCGTGCACGAGCTTGCGCATCGCCGGGTTGATTCCGGAGCTAGAGGCGGCGATCGGCAAGCCGGTGATATCGAGCAACTACGCGATGGCGTGGCACGCGTTGCGGCTCGCCGGCGTGGGAGATTGCGAGCCTCATCTTGGGCGGCTGTTTGCGCTGTGACGTTGTGCCTTGAAACGCGACGCAGCGCGACGGGGCGACCATGCGGCGATCGACGCCGCGGCCATGTTCCAGACATCGACGCGCACCACAGACGCGGCAGGCGCGTCGGATGAACCGCCGCAGGAATCGCTCATCGAAGCGTCTGCGCGGCGGCAGGACTACGACGACTGTCCGTCATTTCCCAGCATGGTTCGACGACATGCCGGCGCGCCGCAATGACACGCGTACTGGGCGCGAACGTCGTCGGTGACCGCGCCGTCCACTGACAGACCGTAATTGATGAAAAGCTCCTCCCCGGGTGCGATCGTGGCGAGCGCATGAATGAACACCCGGTCGCCCGTCTCGATGGCCTCGCAGTTGGGGGCGCACGCATGGTTCAGAAAGCGGGCGCTGTTGCCGCCGCGGCTGCCGTCGATCACTCGTCCGCTGGACAGCCCAAACACGAACGTGTGGCCCGCGTCGGCTCGCTGACGGGCGGCGGCGCGCCGCCAGCTGGTCACTTCCCCCTTGTACTCGATCACCCGTTCGCCCGGGGCGATCGGCTGCAGGGCAAACAGTCCCATGCCATGCACTGGTGAGCGTCGTGCGGTGATGCGTCGCAATCGCATTTTGTCGTTTCCTTCGCGACCCTCGGTCGTTGCATGTGGTTGAGCGGCGATGCGAAGCATATCGCCACACAGTCAGGCGCTCAATATTTTTCTTTTTAAAAGCGCAACTAACAGCCAAGGACGGACCGCGCCAAGGGTTCCGGCTTTGCCGCAACGAGGCTGGCAACGGTCGACGGTTACAGGGAGGTCGTCAAGTCGCATGTCCACGGCATCACGCTGGCACAACAGTCGGCTCAGCCAAACGAGCGGCTGGCCGCCGCTGCGCGCTTGCGCAACCAGTTCATGCAGGCGAACAGGGCGATGGCGAACGCCATCAGCAGTGTGGCCACGGCAAGGATCGATGGGTCGATCTGGTCACGGATGCCACTCCACATCTGCCGCGGCACGGTGCGCTGCTCGGGGCCGCCAATGAACAGAATGACGATCACTTCGTCGAACGACGTCGCGAATGCGAACACACTGCCCGTTGCGACGGCGGGCGTGATCAGCGGGAGCGTGACGCGACGAAACGCGACCCACGGCTGCGCGCCCAGCCCCGACGCAGCGCGAAGCAGGCTTTGATCGAACGACAGCAGCGAAGCCGTCACGGTGATCACCACGAAGGGCGTACCGAGCGCGGCATGCGCAAGCACGACGCCGAGATACGAATTGACCAGGCCGAGCGGCGAAAAGACCAGATAAAACCCTGCCGCGACGACAACGATAGGCACGATCATCGGCGACACGATGATCGGCATGATGATCGAGCGGTAAGGAAACTGCGTGCGGCTCAAGCCGAGCGCGGCGAGCGTGCCGAGCACCGTCGCGATCAGCGTCGACGCCGCGCCGATGCCGATGCTGTTCGCCAACGCGCGTTGCCAGTCCGGCGAACTCAGCGCCTGCGCGTACCAGCGCAGCGAGAAGCCCTGCATCGGGTACGAGAAGAATGAGCCGGAGTTGAACGACAGCGGCACGATCGCGAGGATCGGCGCGACGAGGAAAAAGAAAATGAGCGCGCAATGCACACGTAGTCCCGCGCCCGCGATGCGTTCCGAGAGTAGCCGGGTTCGTCCGTCTTTCATCTGAGTCTGCCTGTTAGCGTCGGTTGCGCGGCGCGTTAGCCGAAGCGCAAGCGGTCGATACCGACCAGCCGGTTGAAGATGAAATAGAACACCGCCGTGAATGCGATCAGATAGCACGACAACGCACCCGCGAGTCCCCAGTTGAGCTGATCGTTGGTCTGCGACGCGATCAGCTGGCTGATCATTTCGTCGCCGGCGCCGCCTAGCAGGGCGGGGGTGATGTAATAACCGAGCGCGAGCACGAACACGAGAAAACATCCCGCGCCGACACCCGGCAGCGTTTGCGGAACATACACTCGCACGAAGGCCACAGCCGGATGCGCGCCGAGGGATTTCGCCGCCCGCATGTACACGGGCGGGACACCTTTCATCACCGAAAAGATCGCGAGGATCATGTATGGCAGCAGGATGTGCGTCATGCCGATCAACACACCCGTGCGATTGAAAATCAGCGGCAACGGATGATTGATGAGCCCAAAGTGGAGCAACGCGCCGTTGATCACACCACCTGGTTGCAGCAGCACATACCACGCGGTGGTCCGCACCAGCAGCGATGTCCAGAACGGTACGATCACGAAGAGGATCAGCCGGTTGCTCTGGTTCTCCGGCAATGTCGCGAGCAGATACGCCACGGGATAACCCAGCACCAGGCACAGCAGCGTGACCGTCGCACTGATCGTGACCGTGCGTCCGAAGGCGGCGCGGAAGATGGCGCTGTCCGCCGCGACGGACGTCACCGAGCCATCGGGCGCGACTTGCGCGTCGACGGCGTTCAGCAAATAGTCCGGCGTGGGCGAGATCGACGCACGCTTGAGGAGCCGCCAGGTTTCCGGTGTGTTCCAGCGTTCATCCAGATCGATCAGGGCGGGCTTCCATTGCGCGGGCGTCTGCGAACGTGTGGCACGCGCCGTCTTGAACAGCAGGCTGCGGAACTCTGGTTGAGAGAAGTTCATGCGTCGCGCGATATTGCCGAGCTGGCCGGATTCGCTGGCGTCCTTCAGGTCGTGCGCGAGTGCGGCAAAGGCCGGTTCGCCGGGTACGCCCGCACCGTCCCATCCGGCCAGCGCCGTGCTCAATTGCGGCATGCCGGCGCGCACTTCAGGGTTTCGCACGCTGCGCGCGAGCAGGCTCGCGATCGGCGCGACGAACGTCACCAGCAGAAAGATGAGCAACGGCAAAGCCAGCAGCAACGCGCGCATCGCGGCCTTGCGGCGCGCGGCGCGAAACGACTCGCGGTTCGCGGCCTGCGGGCCGCGGCCAAAAGGGGCGGTGGATGGCAACTGCGTGTTCATCGTGCTCGATCTCCCGGGTGACGTTCGTTCGATCTGGCGCTACTGCGCCAGCCAGTTCTGGAACCGCTTGTTGATCGCATCCGCGTTGTCGGCCCAGAACGTCGCGTTGATTTGCAGCGGGCGTTTGAAGTTCTCCGGCGCTGTCGGCAGATCGTTCAGACGCGCCTTGTCGATCAGCGGAATGGCGTCCTTGCGCGGCGGCGCGTACGCGATGTACTTCGACAGGTCCGCATAGGCCTGCGGTGTCGAGGATGCGACGATGAACTTGCGCGCCGCGTCGGCATGCTTCGCGCCGTTGACCACGGCCCACCATTCGTAGTCGTACACCTGTGCATCCCAGACGATCTTGAAGGGCTTCTTGTCCTTGTGCACGGCGTCGTCGATGCGGCCGTTGTACGCCTGCGTCATCACGACCGCGCCGTCGGCGAGCAGTTGCGGCGCCTGCGCACCCGCCTCCCACCAGACGATGCTCGGCTTGATGGTGTCGAGCTTCTTGAACGCGCGATCGACGCCAGCCGGCGTGGAGAGGGTCTTGTACACGTCCTTGGGTGCAACGCCATCGGCGATTAAGGCCCATTCCATCGCGACCTTCGGTGATTTGCGCATGCCGCGCTTGCCGGGGTACTTGTTGAGGTCGAAGAAGTCGTTGATGGTAGTAGGCGCAGATTTCAGCTTGCTGGTGTCATACGCATAGACGGTGGACCATACCATCGCCGCGACGGCGCAATCACTGATCGAGCCCGGCAGGAAGTCACTGGTGTTGCCGAGCAACTTCTTGTCGAACTTGGCGATGAGGCCTTCGTCGCACGCGGTGATTGCGTCGTTGGTTTCGAGGTCGATCAGATCCCACGTCGGGTTCTTCGACTGTTCCATCGCTTGCAGTTTGGCGAGGCCGCCATCGTAGGACTCGGTGGAGAACTGGTCGCCGGTTTTCGCAGTGAACGGTTCGAACCATGCCTTTTTCGCGGCAGCTTCATACGCACCGCCAAAGGTGACGACGGAAATCGTTTCGGCCGCGTGAACCGTGGCCGTGGCAAACGCCCCGAGCGCGCACGCCGCGATGGTGGTCCGGAAGGACGAGAGTGTGGTCTTCATTTCTAGTTGGCTCCTGCGATAAGTGGCGAGGCGGACGAGGGAACGGAAACGGTGGAATAGTCGACGCCGCCGGACACGGCGGTGGATTGCGGCGCGGCCGCCATTGCTGGCAGCACCTTGCAGTCGTCGCGTCGCCAGGTCACGGCGGTCTGACGGCCGAGCGCGGGCAGGTCATGGTGCTGTGTGTTCGGCAGCTTGACGACCATGCTTTCGCCATGGCCGAGCTTCAGATGCACGCGATGATGATCGCCGCAGTAAACGAGTTCCTCGACAAGCGCGTGCACGATGTTCATGTTCTGCCGCGTCGCTTCCTGCAAAGCGTCCGGCGTCGCGGCGATGTGCGCGCGCTCGGGACGTAGCGCCAGCACCGCCGTGTCGCCTGACGCGAGCCCGACGCCTGGGCGTCCGCACACGGTGCTGCCGTCGGCGAGTTGCATCGCAGCCCATTCCGTCCCGTAGGAATGGACGCGACCGGTCAGTCCATTGTTCTCGCCGACGAAATTGGCAACGAACGCATTCGCCGCGTTTTCGTAGAGTTCGGTCGGTGCGGCGGCCTGCTGGATGCGTCCATCGGAAAACACGGCGACGCGGTCCGACATCGTCAACGCTTCGTTCTGGTCGTGGGTCACGTAGACGATCGTCAGCGACAGTTCGCGATGCAGCCGCATGATTTCGTATTGCATGGTTTCACGCAGGCGCTTGTCGAGCGCGCCAAGCGGCTCGTCCATCAGCACCACGCTCGGCTCGAAAACCAGCGCGCGGGCAAGCGCAACGCGCTGCTGCTGACCACCGGACAGTTGCGACGGACGCCGCCCCGCCAGATGCGACAACTCCACCATGTCGAGCACGCGCGTCACGCGCGTTTTCTGTTCGCTACGGCTTATCTTGCGTACCGACAGCGGAAACGCGACGTTCTCGGCAATCGTCATGTGCGGGAACAGCGCATAGTTCTGAAACACCATGCCGATATCGCGCCGATGCGGTGGCTTGTCGTCCAGACGCTTGCCGGCGAGGCGGATTTCACCGCGCGTCGGCGCTTCGAATCCCGCGAGCATCATCAGTGTCGTGGTCTTGCCGGAACCGGACGGACCGAGCAGCGAAACGAATTCACCGTGCGCGACATCGAGATCGAGTCCCTCGACGACGCTATGCACGCCGTCGTATGACTTGCTGACGCCGTCGAACGAAATAAATGGTTGGCTTGACATGAGTAACTCGGCAGAGTGTTGGCGGTCCACGTGAGGCGGCAAATCACTTCGCGCCCAGGCGTCCCGCCAGATAGCGGGCGAAGTCGTAATTCGGCCGTTCCAGTGGGCTCAGATGGCCAGGCTTCGCGAGTGGCGCGTGCACGCCGCGAAACACGGCCTCGACGCCGCGCCGGTCCTCGGCGTTGACTTCGTCGAGCAGCGTCTTCAGCGTAGCCATGTAATCGGCGGCCCGCGGATCGTCGACGAAATCCGGTGCGAGGCCGCCGCCGAAGCGGATATGCACGCGGCCGACGCCCCGCGGCTGCAGGATCAGATACCAGAAGTAGCCGGGCGTCAGCGTGATCAGGTGTGTCGGGTAGATCGCCAGCAGCGCGGTGGTACGGCGCCAGTGCCCTTGCAGACGTGTATTGCTGGGATGCGCGTTGCCGATCGGCAGCGACGCTTCCTTGGTGATCCAGTGATAGTTGAACGCGGGCAAGCCCGGCGGACATTCCATTTCTTCGAGCTTCGAGTGCGGCCCGACCGTTGCGCGATGCAGCATCGGCAAGTGGTAGCTCTCCATGAAATTTTCCGCGAGGATCTTCCAGTTGGTGTCCCACACGTGCTCTTCGTGGAAGGTCTCGACGTAGTTGCTCATGCCGTACGGCTCGATCAGCTTCGTCAGCCCGGACAAATGTGATTCCACCGAAGGCGCGTGCGCGTTGAGCGTTACGTAAATCCAGCCTTGCCACGTCTCGCAGCGCACGGCAGGCAGCTTGTATTGTTCCTTGCAAAAGCCCGGCTGCCGATCCATCAACGGCGCGCCCGCGAGCGAACCATCGAGCGTGTAGTTCCATGCGTGATAGGGGCACACGATCCGGCGCACGTTGCCGCGCCCTTCAAGCAATACCGACATCCGGTGCAGGCAAACATTCGAGAATGCGCGCAACGCACCGCTCGCATCGCGCAGCACGAACACCGGCTGGTCGTCGATTTGCGCGGTCAGATAGTCGCCGCTCTGTGCGAGCGCGCTCGCGCGGCCCACGCACAACCACTCGTGGCGAAACACGTCGCGCCGTTCGAGCGCGAGAAACGCCTCCGACGTGTAGACGGCCGGCGGCATGGCGTGTGCATCCCCGAACGGACGCTCGCAGTTCTCGCGCAGGGCGCGAACGATGTCGAGCTCAGCGTCCGTCGACTGAAGAATGGCTGACATAGGGGGCCCCCCATCAGTGTGTGCATCCGATGAGCACCAATCTAACAATCCAAATTGCTAGGTAAAATATTGTTTTTGCATGCAGTGCATAGCTCAAGCCTATGCCGAGAGGCTTTCCGGGCCGCTAACCGATGTGGAGGTGCCGAATATACGTTTCACAGAATGCCGAGAAGCGTTTCACAACCTCGCGCGGCTTGACGGCGCCCGATAGTGCGATGCCAAGCGTCGTCGCATTGACGCTTTCCTTGAAATGTTTAATCACGAAGTCTTCGCCGTCCACTGTCCGGGTCGACTTCAGCGGGAAGTTGAGTATGCTGTAACCCAAGCCGTTGGCAACCATGCCACGCACCACTTCAGGCTGTGACGACCGGAAAGCCGCGGTAGGGCGGCTGCCGACTGCGTCGAACAGCGCGGAGAAGTACTCGCGGCTATGCGGAAGGTCCAGCATCACATAGGGCTCGGGCAGCAGATCGGCCAGCGACACTTTGCGGGCCCGTGCAAGCCTGTGTGTTTTAGGCAGGATGACATACGGTGGCAGCGAAAGCAGCGGGGTAAACGCGATTCCATCGGCGATATCGAGGCTGTAGGTCAGCGCGATATCGAGCGAGCCGTCGCGCAGGCCGCTCAAAAGCGTGTCCTGATGCGCTTCCGTCGTACGGAAGGTGACCGCCGGATAGTCCCGCACGAAGCGGCTGATGATGCCTGGCATCAGCGGCGGGGCCAGTGACACCATGCAGCCCAGCGAGATGGAGCCCGACATGCCGCCGTCGATTTCCTTCGCGGTCAGCTGCAATTCTTCGGCGTTCTGAAGCAGATTGCGAGCGTGGCCGAGCAGATCGCGGCCCGGTTGCGTGAGCGACAGCCCGCTGGCGTGATGGCGGATGAACAGTTGGACGCCGAACGATTCCTCCAGATCCGCGAGCGACGTCGAGATAGACGGCTGCGAAATGTGCAGGCGCTTTGCCGCGGCGGTGAACGAAAGCGTCTCGGCCGTGACGACAAAATACCTGAGCTGACGCAACGAGTAGCGTATCGAGTTGCCGTCCATCAGTTGCTCCGTGTTCGGTCGAACCGATTGTCGCTCGCCAATTGTCGATTGCATAGCGAAAAACGATGCAAAGCATTTTTAAAATATAGTTTTTGTTGCCCGCCGCGCGGCGTACATTCTGTCCGACCGAAGAGAGAGAGTGACCTGAATCCAGAGCGCTTTTCAGAAGGAGAAGGCCATGTCGGCTGAAAAATTGTCGATCGACACGCTGGTCATAGGCGCGGGTCAGGCTGGCGTGGCAATGAGCGAACACCTGAGCAAACTCGGCGTACCCCATCTCGTGCTGGAGCGCGACCGCATTGCCGAACGCTGGCGTACCTGTCGCTGGGATTCACTGGTCGCCAATGGTCCCGCCTGGCACGACCGCTTCCCTAATATGGAGTTCGAAGGACTCGATCCTGATGGGTTCGCCGCCAAGGATCAGGTCGCCGATTACTTCGAGGCCTATGCGCGCAAGTTCGATGCGCCGATCCGCACGGGCGTCGAAGTCACGAGCGTCGAGCGTCTGAAGGGCCGGGCAGGATTTGCGGTCGCAACGTCCGATGGCACGATCGAAGCCCGTCGCGTGGTCGTTGCGACGGGGCCGTTCCAGCGGCCCGTCATTCCCCCCATCGCGCCACAGGACGTCGAGCTCACGCAGCTTCATTCGGCCCACTATCGGAACCCGGCGCAGCTGCCCGAAGGGGCGGTGCTCGTGGTTGGCGCGGGGTCGTCCGGCGTGCAGATCGCGGACGAACTGCAACGCGCGGGCCGCAAGGTTTATCTGTCCGTCGGTGCGCATGACCGTCCGCCGCGCGCCTATCGCGGTCGCGATTTCTGCTGGTGGCTCGGTGTACTCGGCGAATGGGACAAGGAAGTCGCCGTGCCGGGACGCGAGCATGTGACTATTGCCGTCAGCGGCGCGTATGGCGGCCAGACCATCGATTTTCGCAGGCTCGCTCATCAGGGCATGACGCTGGTCGGCACGACGAAATCGTTCGCGAATGGCGTCGCGACCTTCGAACGGGACCTCGCCGCCAATCTGAAGCGTGGCGACGAAAACCTGATGTCGCTACTGGACGCGGCCGACGGCTACGTCGAGCGCAACGGCGTGGACCTGCCGGAAGACCCCGACGCACGCCTGATTCCACCCGACCCGGAGTGCGTGACGCATCCGCTCCCGGAACTGGATCTGAAGAAGGCGGGTGTGAGCACGATCATTTGGGCCACCGGCTATGCCGTCGATTTCAGCTGGCTGCACGTGAACGCATTCGACGATAAGGGCAAGCCGCAGCATCAGCGCGGTGTATCGAAGGAACCGGGCGTGTATTTCCTCGGCTTGCCGTGGTTGTCGCGGCGCGCGTCGTCGTTTATCTGGGGCGTCTGGCACGACGCAAAGCACATCGCCGATCACATCGTCACGCAGCGCAAATACCTCGCGTATCGCGACGCGTCGCAGCGTCGGCAGGACGCGCGCGGCGTGCATGGCGCGAATCCAACCGATACCGCGTGCGACGAATCGCACGCGCCGAAGACCAAAGAAGTGGGAGTGAACTGATGCCTACGCATACACGCATCCGCATGTTCAATACGAAGGATACGTACCCGAACCAGTCGCTCGATAACGATCTTTGCCAGGCGGTTCGCGCGGGCAATACGGTCTATGTGCGCGGCCAGGTCGGTACGGATTTCGACGGCAACCTGGTCGGTCTCGGCGATCCGGGCGCGCAGGCCGAGCAGGCGATGAAGAACGTCAAGCAACTTCTCGAGGAAGCCGGCAGCGACCTGTCGCATATCGTCAAGACGACGACTTACATCACTGATCCTCGTTATCGCGAGCCGGTGTACCAGGAAGTCGGCAAGTGGCTGAAGGGCGTGTATCCGATTTCGACTGGGCTGTGCGTCAGCGCGCTCGGTCAGCCGCAATGGCTGATGGAAATCGACGTGATCGCCGTGATTCCGGACAACTGGAAGCCATCTCAGGCGTAAGGAGCTACCCATGACATTCTCGATCGTCGGACGTTGTGGCAAGACCGGTCAGCTCGGTATCGCGATCAGTTCGTCGAGCATTGCGGTGGGTGCCAGGTGTCCGTGGGCGCGCGCGGGGGTCGGTGCGGTGGCGACTCAGAACGTGACGCAGCCCGCGCTCGGGCCGCAGATTCTCGATCTGCTGGAAAGCGGGCGTATCACGGCGGATACGGCGCTCGAACGGGCGCTAGGCGCGAGCGAGTGGAGCGAATACCGGCAGGTGACGGTGGTCGACAGTGAGGGGCGAACCGCGATGTTCACCGGCAAGGAAGCACTCGGCGTGCATCACGCCGTCGCGGGAAATCAGTGTGTGGCAGCGGGCAATCTGCTCGCCGGCAAGCCGGTGATCAACGCGATGGTGAAAGCGTTCGAGAGCGCACAAGGCGCGCTCGCCGATCGTCTGCTGCACGCGATGCATGCGGCCGCCGAAGCGGGCGGAGAAGCAGGGCCCGTGCATTCGGCGGCTCTGAAGATCGTCGATACACACGTCTGGCCGATCGTCGATCTGCGTGTCGATTGGGCCGACGACGATCCGATCGGCAAACTTGCCGCGCTTTGGCAAGCGTATCGGCCGCAGATGCGGGACTACATCGCACGCGCGTTGAATCCAACCGCGGCGCCGAGCTACGGAGTGCCCGGCGACGAGTGAGTTGTCGAGCCGTGCGCTGCTCGAACGGCTGATCGGTTTTGCGACTGTCAGCCGCGACTCCAATCTGGAACTGATCGGCTTCGTGCAGCAATACCTCGCGGACCCAAGTGTGGACAGCGAGCTGTTCCATAACGCCGAGCGTACCAAGGCGAACCTGTTCGCCACGAACGGTCCGCGAGAGCGTGGCGGCATCGTGCTGTCCGGGCATACCGATGGTGTGACGCGATGTTCGCTCGCCTCGCTGAACATCTCAAAAGCGTGAGGTAGCCTGCGCGTCTGCGGTGCAAATCGGGCGTGAGGGGTTCATCAGGACACGCGCTCCGCCACTTCGAGCACGAAGTGCGCGACCACGACCACACCGGTGATCAGGGTCGCGAGCCAGCAGAGCGCGCGTAACGACCCGTGCGCGACGATTTCGCCGACCGCTTCTCGTTTCGCACTCAGCAGCACCAGAAGCACCAGCACGGGCGTAATCGTCATACCGTTGACGATGGCGCTCCAGTACAGCGCCTTGACAGGGTCGACGTGCCATAGGCCGAGCGCAACGCCAAGCAGCGTCCCGAGCCCTGCGAGCGCAACGAGCAGAACAGCAATGCGCCGATCACGCCGTTGGCCGTGGGGCCAGTCGAACGAACTCGCGACCGCTTGCGCAGCGGAACCCGCAAGCGAAGGTAGTGCGAGCAGCGCGGAGCCGATCAGTGCAAGCCCAAGCAGTGTGCCGGCGTAGCCATCCACTAGCGGTTCGAGCACCCTGGAAAGCTCCATGGGCTCGCCGGGCCGCGTCTGTGCACCATGCAGCGTCGCCGCAGCCGCAATCATCATGCACAATGCGGCCACGCTCGATAGCGCGGTGCGCGTCAAGGTCTGCATGCGCAACCGGCGAAGCTGCTCTGACGAACGTCGATCGCCCCGCGCCGCGTGCTGTTCGTGCTGTCGATGCTCTTCCTGTGCTTCCTGCTCGGCCTGCGAAAAAAGCAGATAGGGACTCATCGTCGTACCGAGCACGGCCATCAGCATCGTGACGAAATCTTCTTTCCATTCGACGTGCGGCACGAGCGAGCGCAGCACGACCGTGTGCCACGGCACATCGACGATCAGCAGCACGCCGGCATACGCGAGCATCGGCAGCATCAACCATTTGAGCACCTGCGCATAGCGCGCATAGGGAATGAACCACTGCAACGCAATCGACGTGCAACCGCATGCGAGGGCAAGCAACCAAAGCGGCCCATGAGTGAAGCGTTGCACGACCGCGGCCATCGCCATCACATTGACGGCGATATTCAGCGTATTCGCAATCACGAACCGCGCCACCGCCAAATAGAAGAACACCGGCGAATAGTGCGCGCGCATGTTCGCGGTCAGGCCATGTCCAGTGACGGCGGCGACACGCGCCGAGACCAGCTGCAACGCGACCATCGACGGATACGACAGCACGCAGGTCCACAGCAGGTCGTAGCCGTACCACGCGCCCGCGAGTGAATATGTGGCGATACCGCTGGGATCGTTATCGCAGCCGAGACTTGCCAGCCCCGGCCCGAGATCGGCGGCCCACGAGCGGGCGGGCTGCGACGAGGCAGCGTGCGTATTACCTTGTGCGGCGCGGGGCGCGGTGCCCCTGTCGGGGGAAGAGTGCATTCGCCTGACCGTCGGGAAACCGGGGATGCTGTAGCACTCGCACGAAACGTTCCTTCGTCGACTCGTTTCGCGGCACACATATTGGCACACATATTCAGCGGATGTGACGCTATCGGGGGCGACTATCAGGACTCCCGCAGGCTGACGATACAATGTCACATCTTCAACCGCGCCGACCAGCGCGAAACGCTCGTCGACCGCGGCGAGCGAACGACCAGTCTCCGCGATAGCTCCCCGCAAGTGAGGTCTCAATGCCCACGCGTCTTTTCCGCGCTGCGGCGATCGAAACGGATTCAAAGCGGTGAATGACACACTCGGCCATACTGCACCGCCGCTGACTCGCTCTGTTTGCCTGAATTCCGGACCTGCTTCGGTAGGGATGCTGGATGTGCCGGACAAAGTGACAGTTGCGACGAGCCGCTGAAGAAAATCGCTGGAAAGGAGAAATCTTGAAAAAGACAGGATTCACGGTTCTGATCATGACGCCTTGCACGGGCGCGCACGCATCGGACTACGCTGAGGTCTGGAATCCACCAGAGGCACGCGCGAACATGCTTCGAGTGACGACTCGCGCCGCATCCGTCAGGGTCGTGCGCTAATGGAAACGATCGACTACGACGGGTACACGTTGTGGGGGCATGCCATCCTTCAGCAGGAAGGCGAAGGCCTCCTGCAACCGGAGCGCTATGCGGCGAGCGGAACCATTACGCAAGGCGGAAAGCTGATCGAAGCATCAGGCATTCTGGGACTGTTCGATAGCGAGGAGGAAGCCCACCATGCAGGCTTGGATTGGGCGCGCGCGTGGGTGGATGCTCATGGATGAGCTTGCGCCTGGCAGGGTAGTCGAGAGGCCTGGAGCCGTTGCCGTTGGTGGGCCGGGAGGACGCGCCAGCGGATCGACTCAAACTACGCTTCCCGCTTGCTGCGCCCATACAGCAGCAACATTGCCGCTATCACCGCGCCGTAGATGATCTGACGTCCCGCCTCGGGCATCTGCGCAACTGAAAGGATCGACTGCAGCAGCGTGATGAGGATCGCGCCAGCCACGGTGCCGAGGTATGAACCTCGTCCACCCAGAATCGATGTGCCGCCGAGCACGACTGCCGCGATCGCCGGCAACAGGTAGGCATCGCCCATCGACTGCGCTGCCTTCGACGCATAACCGGCGAGCAATACGCCGCCGAACGCCGCGAAGGCGCTGCACACGGCGAATGCGGCCACGGTCACGAGCCGCGTATTGATGCCGGACAGATACGCCGCGCGTTCGGTATTGCCGATCGCGTACAGCGTGCGGCCGAAGGTCGTACGCGACAACAGGAACACCGTGGCGCCGCCGATCACGAGCCATAGCGCGACGGCATTCGGCACGCCCGGTACGAGCCAGCCCGCCGCAAGCCATCGCATCACCTGTGGCGCGGAATCCTGCGGCGACGATCCGCCGGTATAGACGATCATGATGCCCTGTGCGACCGCATTGGTCGCGAGCGTGGCGATCATCGACGGAATGCGCAGCAGCGCAACGAGGATGCCGTTGACGACGCCGATCAGCACGCCGCAACCAATCCCGACCGGTATCGCGAGGATCCGTCCGAGTTCGCCGTGCCCCGCTACCGCGCACGCCATCATTGCGCCGACGGTGATGGTCCACGGCAGCGACAGGTCGATGTGGCCGAGCAGGATCACCATCATCAGGCCGGTCGCGATGATGCCGAGGAACGCGCCGACCTTCAGTTGCAGCAGGATGTACTCCGGCGACGTGAAGTTGCGCGAATACATCCCGCCGACGAGCAGCAGCGCGACGATGCACGCGAACGCGATCACGATCGGTTTGTCGATTCTGCGCGCGAGCCTCGACACGAACGTGGTCCGGCTGGTCGCTGAAACGTGGCTCATTGAAACCACTCCAGACGGTTGCGTACCCTGAATAGCCCGCATGCGCCGATCGCGACAGCGAGCAGAAGAATCACACCCTGGAATAGCGGCTGCCACAGCGCATCGACGTTGAACACGAACAGCAGGTCGCCGATCGAGCGGAACGCGAATGCGCCGAAGATCGCGCCAATCGCGCTGCCCTTGCCGCCGAGCAGCGACACGCCGCCTATCACCACCGCGGCGATCGAAAACAGCGTGTACGAGTTGGCGCTGCCGAGGCTCGCTTCGCCGGTGTCGGTGAAGAACGTCAGGAATAGGCCGCCGATCGCAGTGAGCAGGCCGGCCAGCGTATAGCTGGCGAACTTCGCGCGGCGGATCGGCATGCCGGACAGAAAAGCCGCGGGTTCGGACGAGCCGGTCGCGTACGCCGCGCGCCCGACCGCCGAGCGTTTGAAAGGAATCCAGACGATCAGCGTCGCCGCGAGCAGAATCAGCAAGCTCGCCGGCAGGACGCCGGCGACCTTGCCGGTCAGTGCGTCGGCGAGGTCCTCGTTGATCGAGCCGCCGGGCACGGGGCGCAGCAGCAGCGCCAGGCCGTAGTAGACGGCGCCCGTCGCGATCGTCGTTACGATCGGCTGCAGCCGGCCGAAAATGATGATCACGGCATTCAGCGCGCCGCACAGCGCGCCCGCCGCGAGCACGCCTGCGATGCCGAGCGCGCTGTGCAGCGCGTTGCCCGTGACGATCCACGAGCCGATGCAATTCGTCAGCACCAGTGTCATGCCGATCGACAGGTCGATGCCGGCCGTCAGCACGACGAGCGCTTGGCCCATCGAGACGAGCGCGAGCAGCACCGCCTTGTTCGCTGCCGTCTGAAACACGTTGGCCGACAACGCCGACGGATAGTTGACCAGGTAGATCGCGAACATCAGCACGAACAGGCCGAACGCGAACACGGCCCCGCGATTCTCCGCATACCAGTAACGCAGCCCGCTCATAGCGCGACTCCCGTGGAAGGCGAAATCTGTCCGACGGGCAGGTCCAGTGCGCTGGCAATCAGGTTCTGCTCGGTGATCGCCGAGCCGACGAGTTCCTTCTTGATCCTGCCTTCGTACAGCACGAGCACGCGGTCACAGCAGCCGATAAGCTCGTCGTAGTCGGTCGAATAGAACACGATCGCGGCGCCTTCGTCGGCGAGGCGCCTGAGCAACTGATAGAGCTCCTGCTTGGTGCCGACGTCGATACCGCGCGTCGGGTCGCTGAGCAGCAGGATCCTCGGCTGCCGGATCAGCCACTTCGCGATGACTACCTTCTGCTGGTTGCCGCCCGACAGCGAATTCACGGGCGCGTCGACGCCGAACGACTTGATCGCAAGCAGCTCCATCATCCGGTCGACGAGCGACTGCTGGCGGTCGCGATCGATTACGCCGGCGGTGGACATGCGATCGAGCGCGGCAAACGACAGGTTCTCGCGTACCGACATCGGCAGCATCAAGCCTTCGGTCTTGCGGTCCTCCGGTATCAGCGCCATACCGATGCCGTTGGCACGCGCGGCCGTCGGACTGCCGATCGACACGGCTTTGCCGTCGATCTCGATCTTGCCGGCGCACCCGCGCAACACGCCGAACAGCGCCAGCAGCAGTTCGCGCTGGCCTTGTCCGTCGAGGCCGCCCAGTCCGAGAATTTCACCGGGCTGCAACGAAAAGCTGATGCCTTGCAGCGTGTCGTTCCACGCGAGATCCCGGCAGGCGAGAACCGGAGCGGCACTGCGGTCGCCGGCGGGTTTGGCCGGAAACGCATGCTGGTACTTGCGGCCGATCATCATTTCGACGACCTCGTTGTCGGAGCGCGTGCCCGCCTCGAAGCTCATCACATGACGACCGTTCCGGTAGACCGTGCATTCGTCCGCGAGCGCCTTCACCTCGTGCATCCGGTGCGAGATGAACAGCAGCGCGAGCCCCTCTTCGCGCAGGCGCTTGAGCACCTCGATCACGCGCGCGACGTCGGCCGCGGTCAGCGCCGAGGTGGCTTCGTCGAGGATCAGAATGCGCGGCGCGTGTGCCAGCCCCTTCGCGAGCTCGACCATCTGCTGGCGCGACAGCGGCAGGTCCCGGACCTTCGCAAGCGGATTGATGTCGGCGGCGCCCGCCCGGGCGAGCGCCTCCTCGGCCTGGCGCCGCTGGGCCCGGCGGTCGATCATGCCGAAACGTCGCGGCGGGTGCGAAGCGAAGATGTTGTCCGCCACGCTCAAGTCGGGGATCAGCGACAGCTCCTGATAGACGCAGACGATGCCGGCCGCGTTCGCCTCGGCCGGCGAGGCGAACGAGACCCGCCGGCCATCGAAGTGCATCGTGCCCTCGTCAGGCTGTACGACGCCGGACATCACCTTCAGCAACGTGGACTTGCCCGCGCCGTTCTCGCCGAGGATTGCGTGAATGCGGCCCCTGCGCACCGTGAGCTCAGCGTGATCCAGCGCGACGGCGCCGCCGTAGCTTTTCGACACGCCAGACATCTGAAAGAACGGCTGCTCTGCATCCTGCAGCATGCTTCGTCTCCCGTCACATCCCGGCCATCATCCGATCACTGGTTGCCCTGGCTCTGCTTCATGATTTCCTGCGCAGAGAAATTGATGCCGCAAGTCGGAAACGAGTTGCCGACGAAAAAGTTGTCGGAGTCGTTCGGGAAATAGTTGACGCCCGCCTTCAGCTTCGAATCGTCGGTGACGTCGAGCGGCAGCTTGATCGAGACCGGGATCGTCTGGCCGTCCAGCGCGGCGAGCGCCGTCTTGATCGCCACGGCCACCTGCGCGGGACCGGTGCCCGCCGACGTACACTTCAAGCCCTGGCTCCCATACTGCGCGCAGAACTTGCGAAAGCCGTTCTCCGTCTCGCCGCCGAAAGGCACGAACGGATGTTTCGCATCGATCATCGCGCGCACGACTCCCGTGTCGCCGCCTTGCGCCGAAATTCCATCGAAATGGCCCTGCACGGCAATCGCGTCGGCGGTGGCCTTTTGCGCGACCCCGTCGTCCCACTTGCCGTAGACCTGCACGACGTTCCACTTCTTGCCGGTGTCGTCCAACGTTTTCAGGAAACCATTGTGCCGGTCCGTGTCGACCGACGTGCCCGCCACCCCGCGAACCTCGAGCACCTTGCCTCCGTTCGACAGGTGGCTCGCGAGCCACTTGGCCCACAGCACGCCGAGCCCATACTGGTCGACGTTGACGTTGATCGCGTCTTCGCTGTCGAGGATGTTGTCGAACGCGATCAGCACGACGCCGGCCTTCTTCGCGCGGCGGATCGCGGGGCCGAACGAGGCGGGATTCTGCGCGTCCACGATGACCGCGTCATAGCCGGCATCGATGAAGTTGTTGACGGCCGAGATTTGCGCCGGCACGTCCTCGCCGGTCGAGACGACCTTGAATTCCTTGAGCTTGGCGGCGACGGCCGGCTGCGCCGTGTAGGCCTTAGCCGTCTTGATCATCTGGATACGCCAGGTGTTCGCGATATAGCCGTTCACGAGTGCGATCCGGTAGGGCCCGTTCTTCTTCGGATACTTGATGAACTTCGTGTCGCTCTTCCAGGGGACCATGCAGGTTGGATCGCTGGACGGTCCTGAAACGAACGATGCCTGCGCGAAAACCGCGCTTGCACACAGCGTGAATGCCGCGGTCGCCGCCGCTCGAAGCACCTGGATTCCTGAAAGCATGTCGTCTCCTTTTTGTTGGATTGAACTTGCCGATTGCCGGCGAACATGGCGGCTATGGATCGCCGCCGAATTCTGTGCGTGAAGCAGGGAATCTTGCGGAATGTGCTGCAGCGGGGCTGACTCGGACTCGCCGAAGCAGCGCGATGACCTCTTCAACGGCGCCGCCTCGAAGCAAAACGAAGGGCCGGGGCGAACGCAGTCACGTCTGACAGTACTGGCATACCAATCCGCGCGCGATAGTGGTTTACCACGGCGTCGCGGGAGGATTCGAGTAGTCTGAAACTGCTGCTGTACCGGTTCGATGGGCGGCAAACGCGGCGTCAGGCCGATGCAGGCTGACGCCGGCAATTGGTGTACCATTTTGGCGAACTCGAGCCAATCCTTGCGCGGCTTCGAAGCTTTCGGGAATCTTGCATGGCCGATCTTTCGCACACGCCAACCGGCCGCGCCGCCGATGAGGACGCGACCGACCGTTCCTATGTCGGGCTCGCGAAGCAGATCTACGATCTGATCGTCGCCGGCGACGTCGGGCCGCGTGAGCGCCTGCCTTCCGAGCGCACGCTGGCCGAGCGTTTTGGCGTGAGCCGCACGCAGGTGAGGGAAGCGATCATCGCGCTGGAAGTGCAGGGCGTGGTCGAGGTCCGTGTCGGCTCGGGCATCTATGTGGCAGAAGCGCCGCAGGCGCGCTCCGCCATGTTTAAACTGCCGCGCGGACTGGGCCCGATCGAGACGCTGCGCGCGCGGGCGGTGATCGAAAGCGGGATCGCGGCCTTAGCCGCTACCGAGCGCAAAGATTCAGACCTCGACCGGCTCTTCGCCGCGTTGCGCGCGATGCGCGAAAACATGGACGACAAGGCTGCGAACGAAGCCGCCGACCGTGATTTTCATCTGGCGATTGCGCGGGCGACGGGAAACGAAATGCTCCGGCTCGTGGTGACAGCGATGTGGGACAACTCCCGTGCCGACCCGTTGTGGAAAAAGATCGAGGAGCACTTTCATACTCCCGCATTGCGGGCGGCGTCACAGGACGACCATCAGCGCATCTTTGCGGCCATCATGGCGCGAGATGCGACCGACGCGCGCACGGCGATGCAGGCGCATCTGGCGCGCGTGGTCGGCGAGTTTACACGAGCCTGGCGTTAAGTTAGACCATGTTCTGCGGTGCGCGCAGCGAGCTGCAGCGGCACCGCCCCAATCCGTTCGCCTTCAGCTCGGTCACGGCTCTGATTCATCGCCGGCAATCTGGTCGAGGAACCGGGCCAGTCGTTCGGTATCGGCGTGCGTCCAGCCCTCGGGAGGCATCACGCTGGCCCAGCCGTTGACGTAGTCCTCCGACGAGTAGTTGTGACCAAAACCCGCCGGCACGCCGAGTTGGTGAATCAGATCGCCCACCGCCTGCACGCCCGAGACGATGGGAAACCAATGCATGGCGTCAGGCACGTCGAAGCCACGTGGCCGAGCCAGCCATTCGGGCGGCCACCAGAACGCACTGGCATTCCAGAACACGGCCGGATCGGCCGGATGCTGAAGGTACACGATTCGCGGGGCCGGCCAGTCGGTGTCCAATGCCATCTGATGCGGATCGCGGTTCAAGAACCGTACCGAACGCCCCCCATCGAAGATCGGCTGCCAGAAGGGCGACCCGCTATCGCGCTCGCGAGTGAGTTGCGAATGGATCGGGTTGCTTTGTTTGGCGCCGACGATCAGCACGCCATCCGTTCGGGCCATCATGTTGGCCACCGAGGCAGAGGCGTCTTTCCCGACGAAAGGCGCTTCCACCCCCGCGGCGCCGAGACTCTTGCCGAACAGAACGAGCTTTGGCCGTCGTTTCGGCGGGAGCATCGACCATCGGGCGCGAACCGCGTTGAAGAGCGTGACACCCGCCTCGTTCGCGAGACCAGCATCCATGAAAATGGCGAGTCGGCTAGGCAGGAAAGAGTATTGGATCGCCACGATCGCCGTGTCGCCACGGTGCAGTTGCTCCAGCGAAGCCGCGGCTTTGGGGACTATCCAGCCCGTGCCGGTGGGTATCCACACGACCAGCACTTTCCGCTCGAACCCGCCCGCGCGCTCGAGCTCGCGGACCGCAATCTGCGCACGCTGCTCGAGGGAGTCCGCGGAACGCACTCCCACGTAGACCCTCACCGGATCGACCAGTCTCGCATCAGTCCCGTGGAACTTCGCAAGCTCTTGCGTGTTTGTCGCTGTCGCCACGAAGCCGCGCCCCATGCGGCCCAAGGTGTCCCATGCGACGAACGACGTGCTGCTGCCGGACACCGCCGGCGACGTGGGGGCCACGATTCCCTCGGTCGTGTTCTCGTTCACCCGCCCGTGGACGAAGTTGGAGACCGTGGTGAGGGCGGGAAAGGCCACTCCGCGAGCGAGCGCCATGCCAATCACGATGATGAGCAGCGCTGTTGCCGGCACCGAAACGATCGGGGGCACGTGGCCCTGGATGACCTGCTTGACTGCGGCGACACCGCGCGCCGTCAATCGCCCGATGACTACCAGCAACACCGCGCTCAACGGCGATAGGACGATCACCAGCACGGCGTCGAACCAGGCGATCGGCGCCATCCCCATGAAACTACGCTGCTCGTTCTGCCAGCCGAGCCATAGCTTCGAGCCAACGAATAGTGCAATGAGCCACGCCGCTGCCAGAACGATCCAGCTGCGCCGTCGGATCTCGCTGCCGGGCACGCGCCCCCATCGCTCCAGCAGCCGATGCACGCCGCGGCCGACCAATGTGCCTATCCCATAGCCGATGGCCAGACAGAACGCGCCGACCACGGTTTGCGTTCCCCACGACCGCGGAATCAGTGTCGGCGTCAGTGACTGCCACCAGAACACGAGCGCGAGCAGCGAGCCGCTGAGCGTCGGCGTCCAGGACGTGCTTCGAAGCCCGGCGGCTACCGGCTCATGGGAGTCCCGCATGCGTGCTCGCTCGGATTGGCACAACTCGCACCTCGTTTCCGCGGGTCACCCGCAAAGGAGTTGATGACGCGACCAGCCTTGATTCAGACTCCGCCAGGAGGGCAGTAATGGAAGATGCCGCCGCATGATCAGCCACGACGATGTTTTCCTGATTACCGCGCGCGGCGCGACACATCGGGGCAGCGGAATGGACGAGGCTGCTCCGATCTCGTGCGATGTTTCTCCTGCGTCGAAAAAACGTCAACGATAAACCGGCCATGCGTCGCATTGTATTTACCTTTCTGTCCCCCGAACAACATCGTCGCTCTGCGCGCATCGTGTTCAAACATCGATGAACCGGCCTGTCGGTGGCGACGTGGCCCGAGCGAGTGGCTTTACGGAGCTTGCGCGCACGCTGCTTGCTCGTCGCGCTGGTCGCTACCCGGTGGCACGATCAAGCGGTTCGAAACCCGCTGGTTGAATTGACCGTCGCAAACCAAGCCGAATATCTGGAGCATTGCCGACTGCTACGCAGTTGACCGGCAGGGCAAACAGGCCAGATAGCGAGATGGTGTTGCGATTGTCGCAAGACTTCCAGGAAGACCCGGTATCGCCGGTCGCTTCTGTCTGCCGCACGAAGCTCGAAGGGATCATAGGCAAACGCGGCGACGCGCCATACCGCTCCGAAGGGCGCGCCGGCGCGAGCCATTAAAAAACGTCCTGGCGCGTTGCGGGCCGAGCGGCCGCGTCGCGGAGCCTGCGCCTTTGAGAAGGCGTCGACAACATCGAATCGACAAAGGTGTGCGCCCGATTTTCTCCATACTTGAACGCTTCATGCTCGGTCAGAAAATCGAACTGTTCCGGAAAACTCAGCAGTTCCTGTTCCGGATTGCCGGGCAACGTCACAGTCCATGACACGCGATAACGGCGATATTTGCCACCGAGCCAATGCGTCTTCGATAGCGTAACGTTCACCTCGATATTGCAGCCGCGATACGGCGCATATTCCTGGATGGACATCGCTTTTCTCCCACAACTGAATGCTTGCCACGTACGTCTGCGTTGCCGGCGGTCGCGCGCGGCCTCCAGATCGGCGGGATAGTCGATCTCGTCCGCGACCAGGACATAGACGCTCGCCCCGCTGGTCGCGCCGTTCGGCCGAGAAAAACGCGCAGCCCATGGGTGTCTCGTTATGCATTTCGTATTGACGACGCACATCGAGCAACGCGCGTTCCCGCGCGGCAACCATCGTCTCGGCCCGCAGCGCGGCTGCGCTCGTGGCCATTCCCCCGATCTTCGTGACGCGGCGCTCGCGCACCGGCTGAACATCAAGGCGATTCAGGTGGCGGAACGGGACTTCCAGGTCGCCAAACGCCGCAAGGCGCGAAACGAGTTCGTCGATACGTGGTCCGTCGACGCGTTCGTGGAAGAGGGCATGCAGCCGGCGGAACCACGATGGGGTACGCACGGGTTCGGTAGCGATGCGGCAAGTCATCGACCGCATGCGCAGGCGCATGACGGGCGTTTTTCCGCACCTCGACGGCGTGAACATCGACTGTGCATGGGGGGCTTTGTCGACGTCACGATGCACCGCGCGCTGGATCCTAGTCGTATCGGCGACAACCTCTACTTACAAGGCTTCTCCGGACTTGGGCTGGTGTTCGCGGGAATGGCCGGAAAAATCTCGCGGACGCGATCGGCGGCGACGCTTCTCGATTCGACAACGCATCTGAGCGCCTGAGGAATGAAGGGTCGATGGCTGCGCCCCAAAGCAAGCCGGTGATCGGCAAGGCGCGTCATCTTCGCTTACGAAAGCGCGCGGGACACACAGCCGGCCACGCCACGCCGACGGGCTCGATCGACTCGACGGCACCCGGTGATCAAGGCCCGGGAAGGAACTGGACGTCTCCGTACCAGGCGCGTGTCGTGGCACCGGTATTGTCGGTATCGGTCAGCAGCCCGTAGCCTGTGATTCGTCCTGGCGGTTCGTGAAAGACCCGCTCGTAGTCTTGCACGATATTGCGGCGCAGGCTTTGCCACTGACCCGCATCGCCAGGCAGACCGGAGACCACGATCATCTGTACGCGGTTCGTGCGAGGGTTGGCAATGACGGTACCCGGCGCGGCGGTGGTCGACCACACGTACATCAACGTGGCATAGGGCAGATCTTCGCCACTCAGTTGCTTGGCCAGCCCCATCTTCGCCCGGTCGAAAAGCGACAGCTTGCTCTTGTCTCCGGCAAACATGAACACCAGCCGCGCTGGCGCGTCTTCCTTCGACGCCACGCGGTTATCGGCGCCTTCGATCGGTCTATCCGCTTTCCAGCGCCATGCCACGACGGGAGTGCGAGCGAGGTCGATATCACCCTCGTGCATCAGCGCGGAAGCAGAGCGGTTCGCGTCCGCCTGCAGCACAGTGGTGTGGTCGTCGCGAACGAGCGTGTATTGCGTGATGGGCTTGCCGCGCACGACCGGCATGTTCTTCCAGCCCGCGGGCAGCGAAGCGCCGGGCTCGATCGAGGAAAAGGCGATACCGGGCTTTTCGTCCTGGGCAAGGATGGGTGGCGACAACAAAAGAAGTGCGACGCATGCTGCGATCCAGGCTGACGGGGCTGTTCGTTTTTGCGCTCGACGGCGCGAGGGAAGATGCATGGCAGGTCGCATTCGTATTTTGGATAGCGTCCATTGTAATGGGCTCCTCGGGCGACATTTCAGCGGGGCTTTCACGCCGACGGTTGAGGTTCTGTTTGCTGCGTCGTAGCGTTTGCATCACGAGGCTCGCAACGCGCCGCGCGGTATTCCCGTCGCGTCGTGCGGCGCGCGAGGGGGGGTGCTATCAATGACCGTGGTCACCGCCACTCATCACAGGCGTCAATTTCCCACATATTGGGGAAACTCCCTGGTTCGTAAAAATCGTAGTCCGACTTAAGAAAGTTAGAATGACGGCTCTAAGACGGCTTCAGACCGTCTGCCTGGCCAACGGCCCGGTGTGGGAACGACCTTCACGAATCGCAGTGGCAGCGATCGCCGTGTCCGCGAGAACCTGAGAGATATTCCGTGAGCAGCCCAAAACAGATGCCATTTACCCTATCCGTTCCGACCGACGTGTCGCAACTGCCCAACCAGTTCCTCGCCGGTTATTGCGCGCTGATACGGCTGAACGTGGATACATACAGGTCCGCGGTCACGGGTGCCGCGCTGCACTGGGAAAGCGTATTGCGCGCCCAGACGCCTGAACAGTTCCTCAGACGTCAAGCGGATGTGATGCCTTGGCTTACCCTGCAGTTCGCCGGATACACCCGCGGCTGGATGGACATCGCGTCTGAAACAATCAGACCGTGCCACGCCGGCGGCGATCACGACGACGAGCGTGAGCTCCACGAGGACACCAGGCCCGCTGGCCTGCCGGCCTGCGCAACGGGCGTCGGAGCGATGATGCGCGCGGCCGTGCCGCCGGAAGTGCAGCCGGAGCGCGTGTCCGTCGCCGAGGCACAGGTCGGAGAAATGGTCCGTGCCTTTCTCGAGCGCGTCGAAAAGGCGACGCCTGACACGGCGGAACGACGAGGTCCGCCTCGCACACGTCGCTCGTCAACCCGATAGGCGACAAGCTTCCACCAATCCTGCCGGTTCCGGTATTCGCGTGCTGCCGATGCAGCCGTGGCCGGATCTGGTCGCCCGTTCCTTCGTTCCCGCCGTGAGGTAAGCGACATGTTGAGCCCGCACGAAGTGGCCACGTTGCTGCTGTTGCAGGATGCGCCTGAACGAATTGATTCGGATCGGGCAGAGCTTGGCGCGCTCCGCGAACTGCAGTTGATTGAGAATGAGCCAGCTGGGCCGGGCTTCCGGTTACCTCGCGTGACGCCGCGCGGCGACGCCGTGCTGCGAGCGTTCGCACGGGTCCGCTGACCGGTGCACAGACAACGTATCTGACGACCTATACACGTTGGGTGGCCGCCTGCGCCGCCGCTCGGCAATCGTGTGCACGAACAGCTTCGCCAGTGACTGTCGCTGAGCACCGCAGCGCGCAGCGGGGACTTCGTCACGGTCGCTAATCACACCACCATTCTCCCCGCGCGGGGAACGAGTTATGCGACAGCTCGAATAGGGGCCCAGGGTGCGATATGCCAGATTCTCGGTGAAAAGTTATCGGGAGAGTCGCAACTGCGGCTCGATGTCCGAAGTGGACGCAAAAGTCTATTGCTGCCGCTTCAAAGCGACTGACACTACGCTCGCGCCAGCTTATGAGATATCTCGCCCGGGCTGCCGCACTTGCTGGCCTGGCCATCGCGGTCTGGCTCGTCTGGCACGCCGACGCGCTGAAGGTGCTCGGTTTGATGCGCGCGGCCGGCGCCGGGCTCGCGCTTGCAGGGATGGTCCACATTCTGCCGATGCTCGCCAACGCAAGGAACTGGCAAATGCTGATGCGCGGCGCGATACGCCCGAAGCTGTTCGCGGTACTGCGTCTCGTCTGGATTCGGGAGTCCGTGAACGGCATGTTGCCCGTTGCCCGAGTGGGCGGTGAAGTCGTGACGTTTCGCATGATGCGCAAATGGGGCATGGAGCCTGCCCCAGCCATGGCGAGCCTCGTCGTCGACCTCCAGCTCACGCTCATCAGCGAAATGCTGTTCGCCATCGCGGCCATCGGCTATCTGATCGCCCATGCCGGCTCCAGGGCGTTGCACCTCGCAGCCAGGCTCGGAGGCGGCATCGCCATTCTGGCGGTTCTGCTGCTGGCGTTTTCGTTCGTGCAGCGAGCGAGTCCGTTCGCGCGGCTCACGAAACTTTTCAATCGCATCACGAGCGGCAAGTTCCGCTCGCTCGTCGGCGAGTCGGTGCGCATCGATCAATCGATCAGTGAGCTCTGGCATCAGCCCGGCGTCATCATCCGCTACCTGCTCATCTGGCAATCACTCCAATGCATCGCGACGGCGCTCGAGCTATGGCTCGCGCTCTATTTACTGTCGGCAAAAGCAGGTTTCCTGCAGGCAGTCGTACTCGAGTCGCTCATCCAGGCGCTCAGTAGCGTCGCGTTCTTTGTGCCTGGCGCACTCGGCGTTCAGGAAGGTGGATTTCTGCTGATCGGCACGGTGCTTGGTTTCCATCCGCAGCTTTGCCTCGCGCTCGCGGGTGCGCGCCGTATTCGTGACATCATCGTCTTTCTGCCTGGACTGATCGCCTGGCAGGTGGAGGAGTGGCGCGACAAGCGGCGACTTCGTACCGAGGGAGGTCGGGGCGCGAATCATGATGCGAGACACAGGAAAACATGATGCGGTCGTGGTGTTCGGCGCCTTCGATCGCCACAACCTGGGCGACCTGTTGTTCCCTCACGTCGTCGCAAGACTGCTTGCGTGCGACGACGTGATCTTCGCCGGGCTCGCGGAGCGCGACCTGCGCGTCCACGGCGGCCACGCTGTTCAGGCGCTCGCGCAACTGGCCGCCGAACGCGGCAAGGACCGTGTGCATATCGTGCACGCAGGCGGCGAGATCCTGACTTGTGGCGACTGGGAGGCGGCGGTGATGCTGCTGCCGTGGGACCAGGCACAGAAGGTCATCGCGCGACTGGAAACGCACAACGACGAGCGACGCGCGTGGGCACGTGCGCTGACGCGTCTCGATGCGCTTGCCCCCTACATGACGTCTCGCGAGATGTTTCCCTGTGCGTCGAGCGTCACTTATCAAGCGGCCGGCGGCGTCGATGTGGAGCGACTTGATCCCGGGATGCGGGCAGAAGTGCTGTCGAAGCTCGCGCAAGCCGACGACGTCAGCGTGCGTGACATCCACACCCAGAACGGGCTCGCCGCAGCAGGCATTCTCGCGCGGCTCGTGCCGGATCCGGCGGTGATGGTGACGGAGCTGTTCGGCGCGAACATTCGCGCGTGCAAGGAACGAAGCGGCGTGGCGGATTTGCAAAGGGCGTTTCCCGAGGGGTATGTCGCCGTGCAGTTCAGTGCGGATTTCGGCGACGACGGAACGCTCGGTTTGCTTGCGCGCGAGCTCGATCGCGTGTCGAACGAGAGCGGGCTTGGTATTGTTTTCTTTCGAGCGGGTGCGGCGCCCTGGCATGACGATATGGCCTGCTACGAGCGGGTTGCGGCACGGATGAAGGTCTCACGTACCCAACTCTTCCGTTCGCTGGAGATATGGGACATCTGCGCACTGATCGCAGACGCCACGGCCTACGCGGGAAGCAGCCTGCACGGACGGATCGTCGCGCTGGCGTGCGGCTTGCCGCGGGTGAACTTCTTCCATCCGGCGCGCGCGAACGACACGACCAAACAGTCCGCGTTTGCCGCGACGTGGGAGCCAGCGTGCGTGCCGGGCAGCGTCGGGATCGAGGCACTTTCGCAAGCAATGCTCCATGCCCTGACGATCGACCGGACGTTGCTGCGACGCACGGCCACACACCTCACCGCTCGCTATCGCGAGGGATTCGCGCAGACGCGAGCGGCAATGTGTTGTGCGTGAAATGCAGGGCCTCGCGCGACGAGCAGTGTCGGCGCGGTCGTGTAATCTCGCGAAGCTCGATCGTTCTTTGCTCAGCCCACGTGTACGAGCGAGCGTGTGGTGCGAACCGTGGACGGCCGGTCGCGCAGCAGCAGTGGCATCAAGCGCCGATTGGCTGTCTGCGCCGCCCACTCGCAATACGCGGGGCTGCCGAGCACCCAGCCGTTGAGCGTCGACTGCATCAGGTTATTGATCTCGCGTTCGTCAACAGGCTGTGCGCCCAGATCGCGATAAGCCTGGTGGCGCTCGAACGGCGTATTGCCGAGCGCCCGGTACAGTGGATGGTCCTTGATGAACCTATCGACACGCAGCCCGATGTGGTGCGCGCAGCTCGACCACGGGTAGTTTCCCGGCTCGGCCGCCAGGCCATTGCGCACCGGCGCCTGATCGATGATCTGGCTCGCGAGCAGGAAATACCGGTCGGGCTCAATCACTGTCGCCCGGTACTCGCCACGCCATACCGCACCGCGGCGTCCATGGCGGCGGTTGAAGGTCTCGGCATAGCGACGGCCAACCGCCTGCATTGCCATGGCGACGCTCGACTCGTACGAAGGCGTGACGAGGAACTGTACCGCATCAGGCATGAGCACCCACGCATGGACCGCCAGATCGGCGACGCGCGCTGCGTCTGCCACGCAGGCGAGGAAGTACAGGTAGTCTCCTTCGTCCATGAAAGCGGGCCCCGCGAGTCCCTGCAAGATAACGTGCTGCGGTTGATCGGGCATCGGAGATTGCGACAATGGCGCTCCCTGGAGCATATTGCGGTTATCGACTCGAGTCTGTCTGCTCGGGAACATGGAGCGCGGCCCGGGCACGGTGCTGTTGCGCCTGCCGGTCGACACTGCGAAGCAGCTTGGTCTCGTGCCGCCGGACTGGGAAAACTCGGACTGGGGAAAGGGGTAGGTCATGCGCAAATACCGGGGCAGGACAGTGCGGTAGGTCGCGGCCTGCACAAGCGACCGCTGCGGCCGGCGCATGACGCCGATGACGACCAGTGGGAGTGGTACAAAACGTGTCGCTCGACTGGCGTGGCGGCTTTGGCTCGATTTTCGGCGACAGCGCCCATATGAGCGTGGACGTTTGCCAGCAGTGCGCCCGCAATACGCTGGGGCCATGGCTGCGTGTCGTTCCGCCGTCCGCACCGGATGGCTTAATGCAAGCCCTGAAGGGCGTCGTGCCCCGACCCAATGCGCCGATATCTGTCGACAGGATGAATCTCTGTGGTTTCCACGAGAGCGACTCCCGATGCGGGTCCGCGCGTCGCTCAGACTGCCGATCATGGCTTGCCGTATGTCGCGCCGCATCTCGAACTCACCGTAGACACACTGGGGTGGCTGGCTGCCTTCGGTTGAACACGTTATCGCTATCGCTGAATGGGTCTTCTAGACCGCATTGCCGCCGGTCGCGCAGTTGGGAGTTCAAGCGCAGATAACAAGATGGTCCGATCGTTCATGACGGCGCCTCAGAGACAGCAGTTCGGCCATAGCCGACGTTGGCCGTTCATCCGCCGTGCGGCTGCAGTGCACCGCTTTGCTGTCATTCGCGATGAGATGTCGTTGAACGTCGGCTCCCGGGAACGGCGAACGAGTCCTCCCGACCCGTTGCAGCCGGTCGAGCAGTCTCTGTTCTAAGGGTAGGTATCGGAGTGGAACGGTCATTCCGTGCCGTCGCCTGGGGGACAAGTCATCGGCCTCTGCGGACGCTTAGACCCGTGAGTTGGTGAGGCGGCTTACGCCGTGCAAGGATGACGTCTTGCTCGACCCTCGAATTGCTCTCGAACTTAAGTTTGATTTCTCTATAAGCAATCAGCTTGTCGTTCACCAGATCGAAAGGAAGCGCCCGCAAGGTTAGGGATGGTGTTCAGAACTCGTTTTGCCGCACTGAGCCATCCACATAGGGCCGATGCGGTGGAAGCGGTGCGGCACCTGGCTCGAATGCAGCGCTACGTTCGGCATAAGGAAGGCGCCGATTGCCTGCCCGCGCGGGCGGCTTTTGCGCTCATGCAGCGGCCGCGCGCATCAGTCGTTCGCGCGTCATCCACAGATTGCTTAGAGCGAACAGCGTGTGCAACTCTGCGGGTTCTTCATCAAGCCGCGATAGCGCACCTTTAGATGCCACCGTGCGCGGCGATGAACATGGCGACGGCCGACCGGCAATAGGATTCGATTTCGTTGTCATCCTCTGCTCTCGCCTCATCGAAGCGTGCGACAAGCAGAAGATCGGATCCTTTGAAAAGCGCGGCAAACAAGCGGGCGGATCGGAGAGCATCGGGTACGTTCAGAATCGCTTTCGCGTGCAACTGACGCAACACGGCCTCGATTTGGGCGATGACATGGGCGGGCCCGGCTTCGTAATGGAGCTTGCTTAACGACTTTTGATTCGTCTTGTCGGCCAAAACCATGGCTTCGACACTGCGGACGTCCGGGCTCAACAGCGTGCGAAGCAGGGATGATCCCACCGCCATGAGCTGATCTTCGGCTGAACCGTCGACGCTTTCAGAAAGGGCCTGGGGTGCAAATTGATGGCAGTGGGCCACCATGGCCGCGCTGAACAGCGCCTCCTTGTTCTCGAAGTGCCGATAGATGCTGAGCTTGGATATCTTCGCCCGCTGCGCGACCTTGTCCATGGTCGTCGCTTGAAAACCCAATTCCACAAAGAGTTCGCAGGCGGCGTCGACGATCGTTTGGCGAAGCGCCTCGTTGGCGGGCCGGCCGCGCCGGCTCTGGCTGTTTTCGGTCACAACAATTCCAGTACTTGACAGTATCCAAATTCTTGCACTACGATACCACGCAGTATCTTAAATGTGCAAGCCAAGGATAGGTTTCAACCAGTTGCCCAAATCAGGTTTCCCCGGGGCGCCTGGCGATATCGAATGCGGGATTGTGGGGCCGATCAATACAGCCATCAGCAACTTTCTCGCCAATGCCGAAGCCCTACTCGCTGACCGTCTCAAGCGCGTATCGCTGGACGATATTGCACACCACGCCCAGCCCACCCCTCCAATCACAACACGGAGCCCATCACCATGGATGACGTCATCATCATCGGCGGCAGCTTTGCCGGCCTCGCCGCCGCCCTGCAGCTCGGCCGTGCCCGCCGCAAGGTCACGGTTCTCGATACCGGCCGGCCGCGCAACCGCTTTGCAGGCCACTCGCATGGCTTGCTCGGCCACGATCACAAGCCACCGCTGGACATCCTGGTCGAGGCGCGGCAGCAGTTGACGCGCTATCCAACGATCAGGCTGGTCAATGCCCGGGCCGAGAGCGTGTCTGGCGCCATCGACGATTTCTGCGTCGTCACTGACGATAACGAAAGCCTGAGGGCGCACCGCCTGATCCTGAGCTATGGCGTCGCCGACCAGATGCCTGATGTTCCGGGCTTTGCCGAAAGCTGGGGCACGTCCATCGTGCCCTGCCCCTATTGCGACGGCTTTGAAGTCGCCGGCCAGCATTGGGGCCTCGTCTGGTCCAGCCCGCAGTCGCACCAGTCTGCCAGGCTGTTCCGCGATTGGACGGACAAGCTGACTGTCTTCGCCGATGGTCATGACATTGCGCCCGATATCCAAGTCGATCTGGCGCGTCGCAACATACCTGTCGTCGATGGCCGGATCGTCGAGATCGCCCATCACAAGGGCCATATCAACACCGTCAATCTCGATACCCGCCGCAATGTCGCGGTCGACGTCCTGTTCGCCCATCCGCGCAACAAGCCGTCCGCACGCCTGCATGAATCACTGGGCCTCGCCACGGTCGATACGCCCACCGGCATCGTCCTCAAAGTCGACGAGCGCCGCCAAACCAGCATGCCCGGCATCTACGCCGCTGGCGACCTCGCCACGCCCTTCTTGCCCTCGGTCACCCAGGCTTCATCGCAGGGCGCGATGGCGGGTATCTTCGCCCAGCAGTCGATGGTGGTTTGAGAGCACAGATCCTTGTTGCGTCGTCGCCTTCGAAAAGGTTGGCGTAAATCGACGCGGCGAAAGGCGGATCGTCGAGTCAAGGAGATGACATGGCAAAGCAAAGTGCTGATCAGGTGGGTGACTGGAATGGTCAAAGCGGGGAGAGCTGGGTCGCCAACCAGGCCCGGCTCGACGCTCTGGTGGCGGTGTTCGGCCAGGCCGCGATCGAAGCCGCCGCGCCCGCGACGGGTGAGCGCGTGCTGGACATCGGCTGCGGCGCGGGTGCGTCAAGTCTGGCTCTGGCCGCTCGCGTCGGCGCGGGGGGCCAAGTGCTGGGCGTGGACATATCCGAACGGCTGATCGATCGAGCGCGCGCGCTTGCGCGCCACGATACGCGGGCCCTGTTTCAGGTGGCCGACGCCAGCAGCGCAGAGCTGCCCGAAGGCGCGTTCGACATTCTGTTCTCGCGTTTCGGCGTGATGTTTTTCCCCGATCCGACAGCGGCGTTCGCCCATATGCGACGCGCGCTCCGGCCGGGCGGCCGGGTCGCTTTCGTCTGCTGGCGCGGTGCGGCCGAGAACGATTGGATGCGACTGCCGGTGGGCGCGCTCAAGGACATCGTCCCGCCGAGCGCGCTCCCCGATCCCGAAGCGCCCGGCCCGTTTTCGTTCGGCGACCGGGAGCACGTGGCGCGCATCCTGACGGCGGCCGGTTTCACCGAAATCGTTATCTCGCCCTTCGACGCGGCCGTCCCATTCGGCGAGGGCGAAACGCGGGACGCGGCGATCGACGACGCAGTGAGGATGACGCTTGAGGTCGGCCCGCTGTCGCGTGCGCTCGCTGGTCAGCCCGACGACATCCGCGCCCGTGCCTCCGCCGCAGTTCGTGCCGCCTTCGCGAGCCTCCCCGGCGAGGGGTCGGTGATGATCAACGGCGCGGCATGGGTCGTCATGGCACGAAATCCGGCAAGCTGACAGGGATTAACAGGGGAGATGCCTCCGCTCGGTGGAACAGGGCGTCCTTGGCCGGCCAGATTGATGTCCCTTCTGGCCGCTGAACGAGCGCTCGCCTTGCGACAATCAGATGGCCGGTTGCGAAGCAGAGCCGACGCCTGAGCGGCCTTCCGGCGGCGCATGTGACCGGCAGTTTGTGGCCGGACTGAGACAAAGCGGCGCCGTGCTCAAGAGGCGCGCGAGACCGTGGCGGCCGCCCAGTGGCGGTATTCATCACGCCACGGAAACCGCGGTAGGGTGCTGGGTGAATAGCCAGGGTGACGGGTCTCCATGCGCCCCACTCCGTACCGCAAGTTATGGAGGGCTTGCCGCGCTTCTTAGAACGTTCGTGGAAGACGGTTCGTCGGTCGGCGGCCATGAGCCCGTGATGAAGGCGATCAACGCGCGTTGACCGTCGTGCGAATCTAGATGCGCAAGGCAGGCCCATTCGCAGATGATTTCGGATGCTGTCGACCGGAGCACCATATCGCGCGGCGCCAGAGAAATTGGTAGTGGCCTCCCTCGCTGAGCGCCCCAGCGGACTCCGCGTCAGTGTCTGATAACGCAGACGGCTACGATTTCGTATCCGGGGTCGGCGTGCTCGTTTGCCGCTTTTTCCGCTTCCTCATACGACAGAAAGGACGTGGCATTTTCGATCGCCGATGCCATGCCGATGTCGCCGTCCTCGGCGGTGCAGAGGAACTGCTCACCGGTCTTCACCACGTAGACGGACATCATGTCACCCTCCATGGTTTGCATGGGTAGCTTCCAGTCTGGCAGGCGGGAAGGGTTGCGGGCGGTTCGCTGAGTCTTTCCCGTAACGCCTTCCCGAAGGCACTTCCGCCTCGATTGTCCGAGCGTCATTCCGCGATTCAGTACGCAACCCGGCAGTCAAATTTCGCAGATCCAGTTCCGGACGATTCAGCATTCCAATGTCGCGAGCGCTTCTGGCAGCAGACGTTCGCGATGCGGGGCTAACATCGGTTAGTCGTCGAACTTGATTTCGTACGATCACCATCGGCCGCGGTCCCAAGCGGCATGGCCGCCGGACTACGATGCTAATCCGAAACCACGGATCACCGGCGCTTGGTCTGACGCTCGATAAAAAGGGGGCGGCCCACTACAGAGCCGGGTGGTATACTGCTTGCGTCGGTTCTAGGCTTCTCTCATGCCCGTCGTCCCTCGGAGTTCGCGTTCCACGGGCGGCACTTGATTCCCGTCTACTGCTGGTCAGCTCTCTCCTCGTTCCAGAGGAAGCGATATTCCCTCTCCGGACGCCGATTCCGCTAGCTGCGCCGCTGCGATAGTTGCTCCATCCCGAGCTCTGCGGCGCGCTGCGTCGCCATTTCGTTTGCGGCAATCGCCCATTTGCCACACGCTGGGCGGTCCCCGGCTACCTCTCGTCATGGCTCACGCCTTTGGACTACATCATGAGCGAGTACGTCAGAACTTACAGAGGGTTGGAGATGTATCCCCTCGTCTATTCCCACATTCCCCGGGAGGCCGTTGGGTCATTCGACTATGATGCCGGCTTTGACGCTGCCGTCAGGATATGCCGCCGAGGCACCGACGACACACTGACGGCCAGCCGCGTATTTCGGATCCCACATCGTGCGCCGTTTGGCGATGCGGGCGAGGCGCGCAGGGCATCCAACGACTATGCGGAGCGCCTGATTGATGGCGAGGTTGACGGGCAGTCTAGCGTGATCTATGAGCGAACGGCGATACGGTCCAATGCGCGAGGAAACGTGAATGCAGCATCTATGCTAGGCGAGAAGAACTATGAGGTCGTCGCCTCGTCCCGCCGGACGATAAATGGCGCCGTTCCGACCTTGAAGGTGACCCGCCTTGACGACAAGCGGGTCATCTATCCGTTTTGCGGTTGCCCGGACATGCCTCTATTCGACGATCCACAGAGCGCGAAGAATTTTGCCGAGGTGTACGGCTGGCAACTCGTGAAGGGCGATATTGCGGTTCCAGAGTGATCTGAGGGACCACCGTCGAGAGCCGCCGATTACGCTTTTCGGGTTGCATCGAGATAAGGCCAAACGGGCAGGAAAATTTCATGGATTCTCACTGCTGCTAACGGCTATCCGATTGCATACGTTTCGCAGGATACGATGGTGACGAGCCAGCACGTCCTCATTGACGAGCCGAGCGGCCATTACCCTAACCGCATCGAAATCGAACCGCACGTCGATCCGGCGAACCTCGGTGCTTCCACGTTGATTTCAGTCCCGCTTTATGTCGACCGGCGGCCGGGCAACCATGCGGCAGGCACGCGATGCTAATTGCGAGCGCCTCGGCGTATTTTTGAGTCAACCCATGCCTGCCGAAAGGGGCGTTGCGTCGTACACTGTCAAATTCAACATAAAAGGAGGCCATCGTGAGCAAAGCCCATGACGCCAAGAAGACGGAAAAGAAAGTCGCCACGAGAACGCCGAAGGAAAAGAAGGACGCGAAGAAGCTGAAGAAGGAGGCTTCGAAGCGTCAGTGATCTTGCAGTGCCACGAGCGCTGCTAAATAGCCGCGGCACACGGTGGCACGATCGAGGTGAGATCGGACGAACAAGAGATGTCTTCATAGTGCGCCTGCCGCGGCAGCAGTTACCCGGCGAGCGCTTAACCAAGGAAAAAATTGACTACCGTAATTCTGAAACCCGACGAGCCCGTGGAAGTTGCAATACGCCGTTTCCGTCGCGCGATCGAGCGCACCGGCTTGATTCCGGAGCTTCGTGCCCGGACAGCCTACGAAAAACCTACCGCAGAACGCAAGCGCAAAAAAGCTGCTGCAGCGGCACGCCTGCGCAAGCAGATCAAACGGTCGTTGCCGCCGAAAAAGCGGTACTGACCGGGAACTGCCGGGCAGCTATGCTGAAGCGGCCGTCTAGTGCCCAGCCAGGTGTCCCGCGTAACCTCCGCATGGGGAACCGGCTCTGATCTGGGCCCAGTGGCCGGTTGAATCCGCCTTCGCATACCGGCCACTTGATCTTCTGCGATCGATAGACAGCTTCGGGTCGGGTGCTGTCCGCCGGGCTCGTCGACGCAGCCGGCAACAATGAAGCCGCCTCGATGCTCAAGCGTGACGTCGACAACCTGGCCGCGTACTTCGGGCGATTTGCCCCGCAAATACTCACCGCAAATTATGGCACGGAGATCTGGACGCTCTTCGAAGCAGGCCGGCTGCATGTCGATGCCGAACTGACCGGCCGCATCGAGGTCGACACGCGACGTGTGGACCTCGATGGCGTGCTGCAGGAACTCGAAGAGACACGTTTTGAGGAGGACGCGCGAGTGCGGCGACAGCAGGAACTGAGCGCAGGCCGGTAACCGTGCTCAATGTCCCCCGAAGTTCGTCCGAATGTGAAGGTCTTCGAGGATGTCGCCGCTCGGCCACAAACGGTCGTTCGACACCGATGCCCAAATCGTCGACAATCGGACTCACCAAAACCGACGACACTTCGAAGTGCAACAAATCAACACCGAGTTTGGCCTACTTAGCGTTGTTGACGAGCCGCTCGCGATGACCATCTGCGCATAGTTGCGACCTGAGCATAGGGGTCGACTACGGAAACTCGCCCGTCAACGGGAGCCGCAGAGTTCACCAGCGCCCGATGAACTTCCGGGTCCGGCCACTACCGGTATTCGACGACATCCCCAAGATCGTCGACGATCCGCAAAAATCCAGGGCATTGCCCAACTCCGCCGCCCTGGCGGCAGACTCAGAACGTGGACCGCGCCTTCAACCAACCGCTCACACGCCCGCGGATGCTTCTAACTCCGCAAGACGCTGGCGTAGCAAGCGATCCTGTTGGAAACGGGCGGTTTCGTCGCGGATCACGGCGACGATGCCGTTGAGTTCATTTTGCGGCGAATGCAGCAATGCAACTGTAAATGCGATCGACATTGACCGTCCGTCTTTATGCACGGAGGGGACACGCAACACATCACTGCCGTAACGGGTTTCGCCCGTGGCCATGGTCTTGTGATAGCCGTCCCAATGGCGGCCGCGCAAGCGTTCTGGAATGATCAGGTCCAGCGACTTGCCGAGCGCCTCGCTTTGCGTAAAGCCAAACATGCGTTCGGCCGCGGGGTTCCAGAACGTGATGCCGCCGCCGGCATCGGAGATGATGATCGCGTCGCCGATTGCGTTGGCAAGTTGCTGAAAGTCGATGGCAGTTTGCACGGCGCCCCTCCAAAGAAAAAACGTGGATTTGAATCGAATGCGGCACCGTCAGAGGCGCCGCATCCGCTCATCAGAGCCAGAATCCCGGCCTGCGTGACGCCGCTAAACTGCTTTGACTTCGCGTAGATTGAAGATCTCCTGCTTGCTGTAGCCAAGGCCGGCCAGCACTTCGTCCGTATGCTCACCGAGCAGCGGCGACGCAGTGACCTCCGGCTTCATGTCCGAGAATTTGATCGGGCTGCCGACGGTCAGATACGAGCCACGTTTCTTGTGCGGTACTTCGACGATCGTCCCGCTCGCGCGCAATGAAGGATCGTTGGCCAGTTCCTTCATCGTCAGCACTGGCGCACACGGAATGTCGAACTTACGCAAGATGTCGACCGCTTCGAATTTGGTCTTGTCGGCGAGCCAGGCCTCGATGGTTTTAAAGATCTCAAAGATATGCGGTTGACGCGCTTCAGCGGTTTTATAGGCTGGGTCATCGATCCACTCGGGCTTGCCGAGTGCTTTGCAGATCGGCTCCCATGCATGACCCTGGATCGTGAAATAGATGTAGGCATTCGAATCCGTTTCCCAGCCCTTGCATTTGAGCACCCAACCCGGCTGCCCACCGCCGCCCGCATTGCCGCCACGCGGCACCACATCGCCGAATTCGCCGTGCGGATACTGCGGATATTCCTCGAGATATCCCACTCGCTCCAGCCTCTGCTGATCGCGAAGCTTGACGCGGCACAGGTTCAGCACGCTGTCCTGCATCGACACAGCGACCTTCTGGCCCTTGCCGGTTTTGTCGCGCCCCAGCAGTGCAGTCAGAATGCCGATCGCCAGATGCATGCCTGTGTTGCTGTCGCCGAGCGCCGCGGCACTGATGGTCGGCGGACCGTCCCAGAAGCCGGTGGTGGAGGCCGCTCCGCCCGCGCATTGCGCAACGTTTTCGTAGACCTTCAGGTCGTCGTAGTGGTGACCGTCGCTGAAACCCTTCACTGAGGCCACGATCATCTTGGGGTTGAGTTCGTTCAGACGTTCCCAGGAAAAACCCATCCGGTCCAATGCGCCCGGTCCGAAATTTTCGACCAGAACATCGGATTCGCGGATCAGTTTTTCGAGCACTTCCTTGCCTTCCGGCTTCTTCGTGTCGAGCGTCAGCGACTTCTTGTTGCTGTTAAGCATCGTGAAGTACAGCGCGTCGGCATCCGGGATGTCGCGCAACTGGTTGCGCGTGACATCGCCAGAACCTGGCCTTTCGACCTTGATCACGTCAGCACCGAACCAGGCGAGCAACTGGGTGCACGCGGGACCGGCCTGAACATGCGTGAAGTCGATGATCTTGATGCCTTCGAGAGGTTTGGTCATGTTGGTATCTCCTTGGTTAATCCGATTACTTTTTCATTGCCGCGCTTTGCGGATTCAGATTGGTCAGGCGGCCGCTCTCTGTGCCGGCTGCTTCATCGATAACGGCATTGATCAGGCTCGGTTTGCCGGATGCGATTGCCTCGAGTAGTGCCTTCGTCAGTTCTTCCGGGGTGCTCGCGTGGTAGCCGATGCCGCCGAATGCCTCGATCATCCTGTCGTAGCGCGCACCCTTCACGAACACCGTAGGCGCGACGTCCTTGCCGCCCGTCGGGTTCACGTCGGTGCCGCGATATACGCCGTTGTTGTTGAATACGACCGTGCAAACCGGCAAGTCGTAACGGCAGATCGTTTCGAGTTCCATACCGCTGAATCCGAAGGCGCTGTCGCCTTCGATCGCGACCACCGGTTTGCCGGTCGTTACCGCCGCGCCGATCGCGAAACCCATACCGATACCCATGATTCCCCACGTGCCCGAATCGAAGCGTTTACGCGGCTCGGCCATGTCGATAATGCTGCGGGCGTAGTCGAGCGTGTTGGCACCTTCGTTGACGACGTTGATGTCCGGGCGCGTCTTCAGCACGTCACGGATCGCACGCAAAGCACTGTGGAAATTCATCGGAGACGGGTTCTTGTCGAGCGTAGCGGCCATCTTCGCGAGATTTCTGTTCTTGCGCTCGGCGATCGCACCGGTCCATTCGACACCCGGTTTTGCGAAATTCGCATCGAGGCCGGCGCGAAGTGCCGCCACGCACGAACCGATATCGCCGATCACCGGCGCGGCAATCGCGACATTGCTGTCGATTTCGGTTGGCGAGATATCGACCTGCACGAACTTCTTCGGCGCCGCGCCCCACGCGTTACCCTTGCCATGCGACAGCAGCCAGTTCAGACGCGCTCCGATCAGCAAGACAACATCGGCTTCCTGCAGCACGAACGAGCGCGCTGCCGATGCGGATTGCTCGTGCGTGTCGGGCAACAAGCCCTTGGCCATCGACATCGGCAGATACGGAATGCCGCTTTGTTCGACGAAAGCGCGGATTTCCGCGTCAGCTTGGGCATACGCCGCCCCCTTGCCGAGCAGGATCAGCGGACGTTTTGCGCTTTTCAGCACGTCGATCGCACGCTTGACCGATTCCGGCGCCGGCAACTGACGCGGCGCGGCGTCGACCACTTTCACCAGCGACTGCTGCGCCTTGACGGTGTCTAGCGTTTGAGCGAGCAGCCTGGCCGGTAAGTCCAGATAGACGCCACCCGGCCGGCCAGACACCGCTGCACGGATCGCCCGCGCCACGCCGATGCCGATGTCTTCTGCATGCAGCACGCGATATGCGGCCTTGGCGTAAGGCTTGGCCGCGTTCAACTGATCCATTTCCTCGTAATCTCCCTGCTGCAGATCGACGATTTCGCGTTCGCTCGAACCGCTGATCAGGATCATCGGAAAACAGTTCGTGGTTGCGTTGGCGAGGGCGGTCAAACCGTTGAGAAAGCCTGGCGCCGACACGGTCAGGCAAATGCCCGGCTTCTGCGTGATGTAGCCGGAAATCGCCGCCGCGTTGCCTGCGTGCTGTTCATGACGGAAGCCGATGAAACGCATCCCTTCCGCTTGTGCAAGCCGAGCCAGGTCGGTGATGGGAATACCGACCAGTCCGAAGATGGTGTTGATGTCGTTCAGTTTCAGCGCGTCGATGACGAGATGGAATCCATCGGTCGTTTCGCTTGCCTGTTGTTGTGACGTAGCGTCTGTTGTGGGCTGGTCGGCTTCTGCCATGACATCTCTCCTGGGTAGCGGGGCGTGATGAGTTGGATCGTGAGCGGCGTGCTCACGGGGTCATTCATTCAGACGAGCCGCCGGACGACGGTTGCAGCCGTGCCTCGGCGACGGCCACTCCGGCCGGCGCGCCTGAGTTTTCGATCCAGCGTTTTCTCATGGGGGCGAGAATGAATTTCGCGGATACGGCGGCCGCGATCGATATCACGGCCGCTGAGATAAACACGGTGCTCCATCCACCGTTCGCGGATAGCACCGATGCAACCGGCACCAGCATCGAAGCAGTCCCTTTCGCGGTGTAGAGCGTCCCCGCATTCGCTGCGGCGTATTTGCTGCCGAACGTGTCCGCACAGGTCGCCGGGAAGATCGAGAAGATTTCGCCCCAGCAAAGGAATACGGCGGCGGCGAAGAACATGAACGCGTACGGGTTATGGCCGAACTGCATCAGACCGAGCAGTGCGACGCCTTCGCCGAGAAAGATCATGAACATGGTGTTTTCACGGCCAATGCGGTCCGATAGAAAGCCGCACAGAGGGCGAGTGAAACCGTTGCACAGATTGTCGATGGACAGCGTCATCGTGAGAAGCGGTAGCGTGATACCCAGCAGGCTGACTGGCATTCTGGCGAAGCCGTATTCCTTGGCGATCGGTCCGAGCTGAGCGGTTGCAATGATGCCGCCGGCCGCGACGAATACGAACATCAGATAGAGCACCCAGAACAGCGGCGAACGGATCATTTCGCGGGACGTGTAGTCGATCTTGCTCGCGACAATACGTTTAGGCGCGACCGCGTAGGCAGGCGGTTTAGGCCGTACGAGCATGGTGGCGAGCAGCAGGATGCAGACGCCCTGGAAAATGCCGAAGAACATGAATGTATGCTCGTAGCCCGAACGCTGGATCATGTTGGCAATCGGAATCACCGTGACCGCTGCGCCGGCGCCGAAGCCTGCCGCCGTCAACCCGGCTGCGAGACCGCGCTTGTCCGGAAACCATTTGAGTGCCATCCCGACGCAGGTGCCATACACACAGCCCGCGCCGATACCGGCGATGACTGCCGCGATGTAGAGTTCGGTGAGACTGCTTGCATGAGCATTGATCATCCAGCCGATCGCCGCGCAGAGCGCGCCGCCGGTCACCACCGGGCGCGGTCCGAACTTGTCGACGAGCCAGCCTTCTACGGGAACGAGCCAGGTTTCGGTGACGATGAAGATGGTGAATGCGGTCTGGATTCCCGCCTGGCCCCAGTGGTGAGCGTTATCCATCGGGACGACGAACAGCGTCCACGCGTATTGCAGGTTCGCGACCAGCCCCATGCATAAGATGCCGATCGTGAGTTGAATCCACCGGTGATGCCAGAACGCTGGACGACCGCTCTCCGATCCGTTGGAATGTCCCATGTCTTTCGTCTCCTGTATTTTCCGTCGCACTCGAGCGGCGCGTTGGACTTACGTGATCGAATCGCTTCGTCGCTGCTATGTCTGCGAGCAAAGAGGCGCCAATGGTCGGCCAGAGAAAAGCGCACTAACGAAAGTTCTTACTCGTTGAACGCACAACAGTGGGGTGAAAGCTATTGGCGTGCAGCGGGTGTGAGGGGATGCTGCGCGAAAATGACGATAAGCGAAAGTTAAAACATTTTATGATTTGCATTAAGCATCCCTAATACAAGGAGCCGACGCATCCGACGAAGGACTTGTGCGCCCGTGTTGTCGCGGCCTTGGATATAGTCAGATCTATCGTGATGCTGGACCGGTGCGCGGTGCGATACGAGGGCGAGTGTCTTCCGCACCGTGACTGCGATACACGAAATTACATGTATAAGTGAAAACCTATCATTTTTCGAAAAAACTTTAATTATTGTTTATCTATCCGATCTTCTATTCTCGGTCATGCCATTTGCCGGAAGGAGACGACCATGAACCCCCCTCAATTCGATGCCCGAGACAGCGCGCATGATGCGGAAGTCGAGGCGCAACTTTGCGCCTATAACGCCGTTTTCGAAGAACTCGGCCTGCGCTTCCGTTGGGATGAGCGCACGCTGACGTCGCTGGCCGCAGTTCACGGCGAACAGGAACAGATTGCCGCGTACATTGAAGCGCATCATGCGCACTTGCTGAAAGCGTATAGCGCTGAGTTTTTGAGTCGGGCTATTCTCGACAGGAAAAAAGCCCGCTATCCGTCGCGCTTACAGAGGCGCATCGATAGTGTGCCGAATCCGAGCCACGTGATGCATCAACCACAGATGAACCGCCGGTCCGAGCGCACGTCGTACGAGACAGAGTTGCCAGCGCTGGCTGGCGTGTAGATCGCGCGCTACCTGCACGGCGCTGTGGTTTGCATGGCGTGGCCACTATCGGCTTTCTGCAAGTGCCGTGAAACAGATCATGCAAACGAAATCGACGGTGATACTGCTGGCCCTTGAATCGAAGGCTCTCGCAGACAGTTTAATTACCCGACAAAGCACTGATAAGCCTTCCGGATGAACTGCTGTAATGAACTTGTTGGTGAGATAGAACTCGATGCACTTCGGTGCCGCCTTCCGAGCCGTGGCCACTTTCCTTCATGCCGCCGAACGGCAGTTCCGTCGAGACGATGCGGTACTGGTTGATGCCAATCATGCCGGCTTCGAGCCCGTCCGCCACATCGATGGCCGTGCGCGCGTTGCTCGTGAACGCGTAGGCCGACAGGCCATAAGGGAGTCGGTTCGCTTCCGCGAGGCCGTCTGCGACCGCGTCGAATGGCATCAGCACCGCAATGGGACCGAACGGCTCTTCGTGCATGACGCGTGCATCCATCGGTACATCGGCAAGCACGGTGGGTTCGAAGAAGAAGCCGTCGCCTTCGATGCGCTTGCCGCCCGCAAGCACGCGCGCCCCGCGTGCCACTGCGTCAGCCACCAGGGCTTCCATCTTCGCCAGTTGGCGAGCGTTGGCGAGCGGGCCAACCTGCATGCCCGTCTGCATGCCGTCGCCGACCTTGAGCGCACGTGCTGCGCTCACGAAGTGCTCGACGAATTCGTCATAGACGCCGCGCTGAATCAGAAAGCGCGTCGAAGAGATACAGATCTGCCCAGTGCCGCGGAACCGGTTGGCGGCGCCTTCGACGGCCGCCTTCTGGACGTCGGCGTCGTCGAACACGAGCACGGGACCGTGCCCACCGAGTTCCAGTGTGATGGGCTTTACGCCCTCAACTGCGCGCGCCGACAGCAGACGTCCGATCGGCACCGAGCCCGTGAACGTCACCTTGCGGATGATCGGCGAGGCGATCAGGTGCTTCGAGACGTCGTCCGGCGGGACCACACTTTTGCGTGAACGACATGGACGCCATGGCCGTGGCTTTGCGCGACGGTGCCGGTATAGGACTGCTCGCCAGCTTCTACGCCATTGAAGACCTGCGCACCGGTGCGCTCGTACGCGTGCTGCCTGACTATCACACCCATTCGCGCAATGTCTACGCGGTCTACTCGTCGCGTCAGTTTGTGGACGCCAAGATCAAGCGGTTTGTCGACGCGCTGAAAACCCAGGTCGGTGGCGAACTCAGTGCGTTTGCGCGCGAACTCAATATAGAAACGGTGGATGCCCTCTAGATCCACCGTTTCGTGATTGACTGGTGCGCGGCCTGAAAACGGTTCAATCGCAGATTCCTATATGACCGATCCGCCCTGGAAACCAGCCATTCACGCGGTGAGACCCTGAGAGGCCGCTCAGGGTCGCTGAGAGCCGATCACATCAACAACGGGCTCACCGTCGAACGCCCTGGCGAGCCGCTCCGAGCCGTTCCACCGATCCTGCCGGTTTCAAACCGGTAATCGCCATCACCACGCCCGCCGCCATGAAAGCCCCAGCCATCATGACGGCCGCGTGCAGGCCGCTGACCAGGTTGCCGGCCGTTCCGACGGCAAGCGATCCGAAGACACCTACTCCGAGTGCGCCTCCAATTTGGCGCGCCGTGTTCAGCACGCCTGAAGCAATACCGACGGATCGCGGATCGACATTCGCAAGGACCGCAGTATTGATCGACGGAACCGCTAGCGCGACGCCGACACCGATCGCCAGCAATGGCGCCGTAATCGCCAGGTAACTGCTGCTGACCTCGATCAGTCCGAGCGACAGGAAGCCGGCCGCCGCCAGAGCCTGCCCGACCGCCATCGGAAGACGGTAGCCGAACCGTGCCGTGAGGGCGCCGGACACGAGGTTCGCCACGGTCACAACGGCGGTCATCGGTAAGAAGGCCAGGCCGGTCTCGAGCGGCGTATAGTGCCGCACGCTCTGGAAGAAGAGGCTCATCGCGAACATCAGCCCGTAATAGCCGAAGTTGAGCGACAGCCCGATCGCCGAACTCACATTGATGGCCGGTATCTGGAATAGTGAAAGCGGCAGCATCGGATGCCGTTGCCGCTTTTCCACCAGCACGAACAGTAGGCCGAACAGGACAGAACAAGCAACACCCGTCCGCACAGCCGGACTTCTCCAACCCAGGCTTCCGCTTTCGACGACGCCGAACATCAGCGCGGCGAGCGCAACCACCGCCAACATCTGCCCCGGCAGATCGAAGCGGCGCGCTGCGTCACGGACAGTATCGGGCGCATGGGCTAGCGTCAGCCAGATGCCGGCAACACCGAACGGCACGTTGATCAGAAAGATGCTCGGCCAGCCGAAACAGTCGACCAGCCCCCCTCCCACGACCGGACCGGCCCCGAGCGCGAGCGCGGCCGTTCCGGCCCAGATACTCACGGCCCTGGCTCGCGCCCGAGGGTCGGGAAAGCTCGCGTTGAGCAGCGATAGCGACGTCGGCACGCACAACGCAGCGCCGACGCCCTGAGCCGCCCGCGCCGTGACCAGCGTGGCCGCGCCGATTGCGAAGCCACATGCCACCGACGCCAAAGTAAATAATGCAAAGCCACTGACGAACACGCGCCGTGCCCCCAGCCGGTCACCGAGTGCGCCTGCGCTGAGCAGAAGGCAGGCAAAGGCGAGCGTGTAGGCATTGAGCACCCATTCCAGCTCCGCGGCGCTGGCGGATAAGGTTTCCCGAATGCGCGGGAGCGCGACGTTTACCACTGTGACGTCTAGACAGATGATGACGAAGCCAAGGCTGGCGGCGAGCAAGGCGAGGCGCGGCGATCGCGTCGAGGGTCTATGCATGATGAGCGGTCCGGGTTGGGCGCGATACGAACGGGACCGTTCGAGCGTTGGCCACGACGCACTTTAATTCCCCCGTTATCTTTGATAAAGCGTGTGCAGGTTGGCACAGAACCCACTAATATTGTGTAATGGATCTCCTCAAGGCAATGACTGTTTTCGTGCGCGTCGTCGAGTCCGGTAGCCTGACAGCCGCCGCGCTCGCGTGTGATCTGTCGCCCACCATGGTCGGCAACCACCTGCAGGCGCTGGAGGCCCGACTCGGCACACGACTGATCCACCGCACCACGCGCAAACAGCAGATCAGCGCGTTCGGGCGGGCTTACTATGACCGTTGTGTCGAAATTCTCGGCCTTGTCAACGACGCCGAAAGCCTGGCGCTCGATCATCTTGCGACCCCGCGCGGACGCTTGCGCATCACTGCACCTGTGATTTTCAGCAACGAGTGTCTGATCCCAGCAATTGCGGATTATTGCCGGCGCTACCCCGAGGTCCGGCTGGATGTCGTCGCCACCGATGCATTGACGGATTTGATTGAGGACGGATTCGAAGCGGCCATTCGCATCGGTACGCCGGGTAACCATGACCTCATTGCACGTCCTCTGCAGCCGTATCGCCTCGTGCTATGTGCGTCGCGCGCATACTTCGATTCGAACGGCGTACCGGCGACACCGGAGGAGCTTCGCTTCCACCAATGCCTCACCTACGCCTATCCACTTCGCTCCGAAATGCACGCGGCACAGCCCGAGTGGACGCTGTCTGGACCGAACGGAAGCGTAAGTGTGCCCATCGATGGACGCTTGAAGATCGACAATGCGGACGCCCTGCGCAGGGCCGTGCTTGCTGGCATGGGCATCGCAATGCTGCCCGCCATTCTCGTGGACACAGATCTCAAGACGAACCGGTTGCTCGAGGTACTGCCGTCTCATAGGCCCCCGGTCCGGTCGATCAATCTGCTCTATTTGCGCGATCGCCAGATGTCTCCGAAGCTTCGCAGTTTCATTGACTTTGTCGTGGAGCGATTCGGCAACATCTCCAATTCACCGGTTTGAATATACCCGCGGGTCGTCCGGCCGGGTGCGGCCACCAAGGGACGTTCGCTTGGCCGTTTGCCAGGACGCTCGAGCGGCGCCTTCCGCACTTGATACCGGCCATTCAAAGGCGCCATTCTGGCGTCGGATTGATTTTCAACCGCCCAAGTTTTGATTCAGCAGCGCAAACAACGCTTCCCACCCGCGCTCGGCGGCGGCATGGTCGTATACCGGGAAGTCCGGCACCATCCAACCGTGAGCGGCGGTGTAAATTTCCGCGCGGTAATTTACACCGGCTTCGACGAACGCCTTCTCCAGGCGCTCGGCCATCGCCGGCGGATAGCTGTCATCGTTCTCTGCGCTAGCGAGGTAGACCGCTGCTTTTAGGTTGGACGCGAGCAAGTGTGGACTGGTTGGCGCGTCGGTCGCCAGATTGCCACCATGGAAGCTGGCGACGGTCACAAAACGATCAGGATAGGTGGCCGCCGCGGTAATCGCCATACCGCCACCCATGCAAAAACCTATTGCGCCGACCTTGGTGCCCGTAACATCGCTGCGGGCATCGAGATAGGCCAGGAAGGCCTCGGTGTCATTCGCAGCCTTATCATTCCCTGTCGTAGCCATCAATGGGCCTAGAATTGCGCGCACGTCGCCCTTAAAGACTTCGTCTGGCACGAGGGTTTCGTAGGGGCCGTAGCGGTAGAAGAGGTCGGGGAGTAACACGACGTAGCCGGCGTTTGCAACACGCTGTGCCATCTCAAGCACCGCAGGCCTGATCCCGCCAGCGTCCATAAAGAAAATCACCGGTGACCACGGCCCCTCGCCAGCAGGCGTCATAATATTCGCGGGGCATTCGCCGTCGCGAGTTCGAATAGTCACCTGTTCGTGGGGCATGAAATTCTCCTATTGCCGATAGGTGTGCCGAGAGTAGTCTATCGTCAACATCCGTCTCTGTTCAGCAGTGTGCATTTAACCTCCTGAGTCATTAAACCGATCCCTCGTTTCGCCAAACGTCTAATGGTCAGGGAATGGCCGTTGTACCTTGGAAGCTGTCGTCAAGACGGTGCTATGTCGAACGGCGTTTGTGGGTCGACTTGAGCCGGTCGCCGTCGCCGGCATCGTCCGTTCGACAGCCCGGCCTGACTGGGTCCAGGTTACACCGTCGCAGGGACATGGCTAGAAAGATTCTCTTCATATCTCAATGGCTGTATTTCGGCCGCCAAGTCGCCTTATGCAAATCAAGCCGCTGCAATGGATCTGACAGCGCGAGTTGAGGATTTTTTTTCCAGTCCGAACGAAATAAAAACGTCAATTCGCCTCAGTCCGAATTAAAGGTGTCACTTCGCATCGCGCGGCTTGAAATATGTCGCAATGCACTGATTTGTCAAGAAATTCCCTTGCAACAAGGCCGCTTGTTAAAAAGCTGAAGGAAGTCTTCCCAGAAAATTGCATGGGCTCGTAACCGATGCGCCTGGGAAAGTACAACACATTGAAGATTGCCTATTCAGACTGCGTAGTTGGCGCTGCACCGTCCGACACCTCATTTCCCTTCGCGCGCATGCATTCCAGGTACGCGAGATAGTATCTTTGCTGCACATTCAGTTGTGCCCGTGACACGTTGGCATCGCTCTGAGCGCGGGTGTCCACGCCGCGCGCCAGCTGCTCTCTCGCATACTGTTTGCACTGCGCATCGTCCCGCAGAAAGACGGTGAATGGCTTGTCGCGCCCCGGCTTCACAGCTACAGCCGGCCCAATTGGCTGCGACACGCATCCGGTGACAACCCCGGAAATCGTTACGGCAATCTGGACTCGGCAGAGAATACTCACGGCGTCCGTCCTTATCCGAAGCTCAAAAAGCATCTGTAGCCCAGTACACGCAATAGTGATAGCAGGACCATCACCATTGCAAGTCCCCTGGCTGCCATATCCGGGGCCCTGCCAGCCGATATTGACCCATCACCGCGTGCGGGCTCTTTCCGGCCACAAGCCGACGTTCGAATGCGTCGTCGGTCGGACGTTCAGGCGTCGGCTCCGCTTTAGTCAACGGACGGCGAAGCCGGGTTCCTGCTGGTCAGAGCAATTTGCAGACCTCGTCAAAATCTAGGCGTGGGCTGCGCGGGAACAGCCCTGCCGGATCACCATAGCCCAGATTGCAGAGGAAATTCGACTTGATGTGGCTGTCGGGAAAGTACTCCTGCTGGAAGGTGCCCTCCTGTGCGCTCGCAGGAAAAAATTCATGATCAACTTTTGCATGATCGAACCCGGACATCGGACCACAATCCAGTCCGAGCGAGCGGGCAGCCAGGACGAAATAGGCCCCTTGTAGCGAGCTATTGCGCCGTGCCGTGACCTCGGCCAGTTCCGGTGTGTCGGCGAACCAGGCTCGCGCATCTGCGTGCGGGAAGAGTTTGGGCAGCTTGTCATAGAACTTGCCGTCATAAGCGATGATGGCTGTCACCGGTGCGCTCATCGTCTTGTCGGTATTGCCTGGTGCCAATGCCGGCAGAAGTCGTTGCTTCGCATCCTGAGTGCGCAGGAACAGAATACGTGCTGGGCTGCAGTTTGCGCTCGTTGGGCACCACTTCATCAGCTCGTAGAGTTCGCGCAATGTGTCATCACTGACCGGCTTAGGCAGCCAGCTATTGTGGGTTCTCGAGCCTGACGGAACAGCAGATCCATCCCCCCTCCATTCAATCGTTTCTCCATATTTGCCTCCCAGCGGAAACGGACGTTGCAAGTTGCCTTCCTGCATCAACAACCACGAATTGTTGGAGGGCCGTACGCCGTCCAAGCGTTTCGTGAACATCACGCAGCAGATCATCGATGATCTGAGCGCAGCCCCGTTCGGGTGTTATAGACGTACCACGCGTCGTCCATGGAAAAATTTGCGCGGTCGGGTACCAGTGACGCTTCGGGGAGCACCCTGCTGGACTGTAAGGAAGTCGGCATTTCCGAGCAGATCAGTCTGACTCCGATCACTTTCGAACGAGAGAAGGTGTAGCGACGCGTTGCCCGCCTCAATTAACCGTTGCAAAGGGTCACAGCTTACGCGCGACCATCACGGCGCCGCGATCCAGCTCCGTGCGAGCAGAGTATGTCAGATGTCCCTGCGCTGTCTCACGCTAACGTTCAATGCCGCTATTCCCGGTAGCGGCGTCTCCCGCGCACAATCCGGCTTGGTGACACTCAGAAGCTGCGGCTTCCTCTGTCTGATTCGAAACCGGCACCCCGAGAGAGGTTGTGTCGAAAAACAATCCAGGGTCTCTTACTTCTTTACTTCGACAGATGCAGCTTCTTCGATAGCACGATACCCCGCTGCGGGCTCACCAGCCAGATGGCGTGAATGTTGGTGTACAGCGTCGAGGTTCTTGTTGTGATGTCTGTGGGCTCGTCGTCGCTGGGATCGCTATGTTCGCGTCGGTCGGTCAGGTAAGGCGGCGCCATGCTACACATCAGCACAATCGCGAAGTCTCCATTCGCTTCGTAGAACGCCGACTGCGAGAGTGTCACGCGTCCGTGAACCCTGGTTTTGCTCCGTTCGCCGGACTTGAGCTCAATCAGATCGATATGTTGGATGTACCCCTTGGCCTTCGCCTCCGGCGCCACCACAAGCCCTCGACCGCGTGGTCCGGTTATGGTCTTCTTGAGCAGGATCACTCCCGGAGTGTCGTCATCGGATAGATCTACGTTTACCGTCAACAGGTGCGTCTTTGACTGATATCGTATTCCGTAGGGCGCCGGTACGACGAAAGCCAGGTCGCGGTCGAGACTGGCTTTCGGCAAGTCGAGATCGCTTGGCGCCTTAAGGACAGGGACGTGGATCAGGTTCCTGATGCGATCGCTCAACGAAGGCGAGTTGGCATTGAAGCTCTGGTCCGCCAAGGCGTCCCTGATGGCAACCGGGTCGTCGCCCACGAAAGGCCGAGTCGACAGGACATCTGCAGAGGCAGAAATTTCAGGCTCAGTCGCACGGGTAACAGTGGCTGAGTCTGCCGACGTCCCGGCGTGCGCCAGCAGCGACATGCAAATCAGGGCGCAAGCGGCGTTCGAACGGACCAACATGGTTTTAAGATCAGCCACGACAAACCCCTCTAGGATGAAGGCAGTCTATCGCAAAGCCTTCCACGGTCAACTCGACCGCGCGACAGCGGCCGTAGGCACCCGCTTGATCCGTTCTTCGTCAGCTCAGCAATCCCAACGGCAGGTATAAAGGCCGAGAACTTCCCGGCTAAGACGGCTGCTCGAATGGCTGTTCCACTTTGGAAGCTGCCGTAGCGATCGCGTCGGGTCGAAGGGCAGATGTGGGTCGTAAGTACGCGTTGGGGATGGCGAGACGCGTCGCTCACGACCGCTGAGGGTGTGAGCGGCCGGAGAGTGTCGTGAAGCCGACCGACCACAGCCAATAGCTGACCGTCGGCAATGGCCGAACTACTGTCCCGGAGGCGGCAGCGGCCAGATGATTGGACCACTCTGTTCACTCTCGTTGGATGGTCGGTCGCGCGACCGGGAGCTGTGGGGACGGCGTATGTCTTTGACGGATGTCGGGCGCGTGCAGTTAGCAAACCGGTCCTGGTCAAGAAGACATCGACCAGTGGTCCGACGGTCACCCGAGGGCACCTATGTCCGCCGCCCTAGTGCTGACCATTCCCCCCGAGTGTCCCGGGTCACTCCGTGACCGGTCGCTTGAAGACATGGACGTGGTGGTAACGCAAATATTCGATCTGCGCTTCGTTGAACGGCCCCGTCTCAACGTTTTCAGGCAGGTTCCAGAGTCGCAGCGCTTCCTCGGGCAGAAAGGGCGAGGTAATCAGCTTTCCTGTTTCGTCGAAAGTAATCCACCCGCCATCGAACAGGTGGTCGACGTGCGGGGCCAACAACAAGCCATTGCTGCCGTCCAGTCGCTCCGAGTTTGTCGCGTTTCGCCACGGTTTGATGTGGCTCGCGCGCAGCATGTCGGGGTGGGAGACGTACGTAAGGCGGCACTTGGGTTCGATCCGTCGCACTGCCTCCCTGAAACGTCCCTGTCCCACCCGGGCGCGAATGAGTTGAGTCTTTTCAGTCTCCGGTATCGAGGGGTCGCGTCGTATCGCCGCAATCATTTCGTCGTCAGAGCGGAGTTGCCGCTCGCTCGAGGCCTCCTCAGCCTTGAGCGTCAATAGGCCTTTCAGCGGATCTTTGCTGACCTGGCAAATCGTTGCTAGCAACGGCTCGGCTCCTACGGCCTGCATTTCGTCGAGGGAACAGGTAAAGTCGGTGTTCCAATCCACCGCGATTCGGAAAACGGCCGAATACGAATCGCCATACAGTTCCTTGTGGCCGGGGTGAGAGATGCGATCCCACTCGGCAAGTGCAGTGCCGAGGCCGATATACCCCCGGCGGGAGCCAAGATAACGGCTTTCATACGCGAATACCAAGTCGCCAGGCCTGATTTTGCTGAGAGCATTCGAATACGTTTTGAGGCTGCGGTCGTCGTACGGGGTCAGAAAAGCGAAGCCGTCCCGAAGCCAAAATTCGAAAGGATTTCCGGAGTCACCTTGATGAACATCGTAATAGCTTTTGATGTCGACTATCTGACGTTGCTGTGTGTTTCGAAATCAAGGCTTCTGTTAAAGCGGGGATTCGTTATTGCCGGCGGTTTTCTGCCCGAAATTCCAAGCCGGGGTGCGGACTGACCCGCCGCTGGTCGGCGGCAGTCCGAACCGGCCACCGTGGCTGACGCGTAATCGACTTCGCCCGCGTACGCGGCGGGCGCAAGAATCGCGTGCACTAGGTCAACGTGTCCACAGCGATCTCGATCCCAAATCGCTCGGCCAGCGGGCGAAGCACGGCGTCGTCAGCGGCGCATAGCGCGACCGCGCGCACAGATCGAGGCGCATAGCGATCCTCGATCAGCACTCGCGAAAACAGGGCCTGCCCCAAAAGGTACATCCCGAGCCGCTTTGCCTTTGCTTGCACAACGATGACGTCGTGCCCATCAAGACTTAGCCGCTCGGATCGGGACGCGATCCTATGCTCACCGTCCGCGATGACAACTGCATCGATCAGCCGCCGACCGACCCCCGGGCCGCTTGGCACGATGAGATACTCCTCCACCAGAGTTCCACCAACGCGCTCCCAGTAGCGCCGAGTCATTGGTGTCTCATGTCTGCTCATGACGCGGCCCTCGGTTGCGAACGGTCACTTGGTCGTACGCGAGCGGTCTTATCCGCTACGGGCGCCCGCATCGCCGCGTTAGCTCACCCCCGCGCGGCTGCTTTCTGGGCTATTGCGCGGACTTCAGAGAGCGCACCGCCGCAGCGATGTATCTCGGAAATATCTCGCGGAACTTGAGCAAGTGCACGACGAGCCATTGCGAGATGCTAACGAGTTTGCTGGTCTCCGCGTTGATCGTACCATCGCCGTATATTGCGATCCGGCAGGCACGTCGCGTATCGAGGCGCTCCCATTCGAGCGGTTCGCCGAACTCCCGCTCGATCGCATCCTTTTGCTGAAGAAGCAGATCAAACAGCGCCTCGTTCTGTGCCTTATCCTGCGTGTCGATGTAGATCTCAGCTTTCACACGGTCGTCGTTCGTGAAGTTGACCGAATACTTGTATACCCTGCTGTTTTCCGAGGAGAACGAATACCAGTTCTGTGGCTGTCCCATCCTCGCATTCGTGAACGCATGCTTTTCTCGAAGCTCATCGAGAAGCCCCTGGAAGAAACTCTGATATCGGCGCTTAAGATCGCTGACTTCCCCAGAGTCGATTTGGTCGGCAATAGGTGCTTCAGTGGGCGCGCACACGACTTTGAAGTTGAGCGCCGGTCTGGACTCGTCGATTTTCAGCCGTGCTGCCTCTACCGCAAACAGTTGCAGAGACTCCACTCGCCTCCGAGCATCCAGCGCACCGCCGATAGCCTGCCGTTGAGCGTGCCCCACTCAAAGTCGCTCCAGGGGCCGAGTTTTTCGATGCCCACTTCTTCGAAGTAACTGATGGCCCAACGACTGCAGCGGATCCGATAACGGCCCTTGGCCAGCGATCGGTCCAACGACCGCATTGGCCGAATTTTTGTCACTGATCGGCGCTATCTCGCGACTGCTGGAGCCTGAGACCGGGCGTTTAACCTCTCGCGCCGCGACCGGCGGCGGAGCGGTCGAAAGCCGCCTGTCGAGTCCGACGATGAGGCGAGTACCCGAGTCGCTCCGCATAGCGACGCTTGGAAAACAAAAAGGCCCGCACAAGGGGCGGGCGGCCTTCTGCAGTCACTTCAGAGGGCCGGTGGGGTTGAGGGTGGCTGGCCGCGATAAGCGGCGTTATCGCGGCAATCGGTTCAACTTTTGCCGTTCATGAGCGGGACTTGGTTCGCCGGTTCGTTCGTGCGGGTGTTTTGGGACGGGCAAAGCGTCCAGAGAGTTGAGTTCGAGTGATTCGGGTGCCGCTACGTCCGCGCTCGGACGTTGATCGACGAACGCTTCGCATCGCAACTCTATCCCTTGTCGAACAGACTTGAAACATGCGAGATCGTTTTCGCGGCCAGAACCAGCAATGCACCAGCGATGCTGTAATCGACGTGATGCATAACGTCGGCCAGATAGAAAACGGATAGCGCAATGATCGGGTGGTACATCGCACGGCTTATCAGGCGTTTCATCGGTGTCTCACGCTACTGTGTTTGCGCGAAGCGGTCAGTTGCTGTGCTTGAACCGATTCGTGCAAGTTGGGTGACGCGCCAGGTGTCCAGAGTCCGAGGAAGGCTTGTTGGCGAAGTACGGATGACGCCGATCCGTGATGTTCCTTCCTGTCATGAACTCTGCCCGCGGCAAGCCATTGCCGTCCTGCCCGTGCGTCGATCTTTCTTGTCCGATCGTCCACTTCTTGCCGATGCATCGCGTGCGCAGTGCGGGCGTCCACAAAGATCGTCCTGTCATCCTGGCGAAGCGCACGTTCCGTGGTGCGCTTTTTGCCAGGCGCGAGTCTTCAACGGACCCGCAAAGCGTTTCATAAGCCTCGCGAAAAACGTCAGTAAGGGAATTGTCATCAAGTGAGGTTGCGGGTATAACATGGAGCCCTTGGCCATCCTGAAGAATGAACGGCGGCCAGGTTTCTCGCCCGGGAAATCGCATTTCACGCGAGCTATCCATGGATGCAGTCTCTGATGTTCTGCGCGCTGTTCGCCTGAGCGGCGCCGTGTTTCTGAACGGGACACTCACCGCGCCGTGGTGTCTGATCGGTCGCACCGATGCATCGCTCTGCGGCGCTTACTTGCCGCCTTCCGAGCGCGTCGTTTCTTATCATCTGATCATAGAGGGGAGTTGCTGGGCGACGCTGGCCGACGATCCCGGTTCGGCGATTCACGTCCATGCCGGCGAACTGATCGTGGTGCCTCAGGGTGAAACGCACATCATCGGCAGCGCGATCGATATCTCCCCTGTGCCGTCGGACTCGCTACTGGCCGGGCAGATGGCGACAGCACCCGGTGAAGTGATGACGCTGTCCTATGGCGGCGGGGGCGCTGTGACGCGCATCGTGTGCGGCTTTCTGGCCTGCGACGATACTTTGAGCAATCCGCTGCTCTCATCGCTGCCGCGACTGTTCAAGATCGATATGCGCCAGGATCCGCGTGCGGCATGGCTCGAGTCGTCTCTCAAACTTGCTGCCGCGGAAGCGGCCGACTCGCGCGCGGGCGGCACGATTGTGCTTGCCAGGCTATCGGAACTGCTGTTTGTCGAAGCAATCCGTAGCTGTATTGAAGCGCTACCTGATAACCAGACCGGGTGGCTCGCCGGCGTGCGTGACCGCTACGTTGGGCGCGCGCTCTCGCTGCTTCATGCGCAGGCGGCGCATGCGTGGACCGTCGAGGAACTTGCGCGCAAAGTGGGCCTATCGCGTTCCGCGTTGGCGCAACGCTTTACCGATCTTCTGGGGCAGCCGCCCATGCAATACCTCGCGAGATGGCGCATGCAGATTGCGGCGCACGAACTTCTGATCGGTAGCAAGCCGCTCAACGCCGTTGCGGAACAGATTGGCTATGAGTCGGAAGCCGCATTCAGTCGCGCGTTCAGACGCGAATTCGGCATGCCGCCGGCCGGCTGGCGCAAGAGCAAAGGAAAGTCCAACGGCGTGGCCACATCAGCGCAGCACGCGCAACCTACGCATGGCGTTTCCGCACTGCGGGATCAGTGATGCCTGCCGTGACGCGCCGCGCTGTCTCTACCCACTCAATCGTCGACCTGTGCGACCAACGTGACGAAACGGCGTTTCAGTCATATCGTCCGGCGGCTCGATCATAGAACTTCAAGACTCCCAATCGTAAATTGAGCGTGCCGGAAAGCCAGATCATTCGACTGGCTCTGCCCGGTGAATCGACACTCAACGCTAGACCGCGTGGCGGTCCATATTGGGAGAACTTCCATGAACGCAGTATTGCAGCTGTCCGATCGCGATCGCTACGCCCGATGCATTCGCGCTTCGAAGATGGTCAGTTGGGACATCGACCGTGACGTGATCGGAGGCCGTACCTTCGACATGTCCCAGAAGTATTTGCCGGACGGGCTGTCGCTGGTGCCGGATTTCATCATGCTCTCGGAGGCTGAGAAGCGGTTCGTCAGCCAGATTCAGGGGCGCACATACGCGAACGTGTTCGGGCTCGTCGAGCGCTTCATTAACGCCAAGGTGCTGGAAGTGAGCCGCGACTACTGGCTCGGCGATCAGGTGGCGCTCGAAGCGCTCGTGCGTTTCAGCGACGAAGAGCTTAAACACCAGGCGCTGTTTCGCCGCATCGAAAAAATGATCGGCGAAACGCTGCCCGCGGGTTACCACTTCGACGTCGATGCCGATGCGCTTGCCGCCGTGGTCCTCGGCAAGAGCACCTGGGCGGTGCTGGCCATGACGCTGCATATTGAACTCTTCTCGCAAATTCACTACCGCCAGAGCATTCATCCTGACGATCAGTTATCGGAGCTGTTCAAGGATGTATTTCTGTACCACTGGAAGGAAGAAAGTCAGCACGCCATTCTCGATGAACTGGAATGGAAGCGGCACGACGCTACGCTGACAGATGCGGCGCGCGACAACGCGGTCAACGAGTTCATCGACCTGATGATTGCGATCGATGGCATTTTGCGCGGGCAGGCGACAGCGGACTCGCGGTATTTCATCGCGAACTGCGGGCGTGCCGTCGTCGAGGCAGAAGCCATGTCGATCGAAGCGAATTTCCATCATGCCTACCGGTGGCAGTACCTCCATTCCGGTATGCATCACCCCCATTTCGCGGAAGTGCTCGATCGGCTCGTCTCCGAAGAGCAGGGGATGCGTATCCGGGCCGCACTCGCCACACTGCATTGAGCGAGCCCGAACGCACACGAATCATCCAGCTAAAGGTGCGCGCGGCGAGGATCTGCGTTTCATCAGTCGAGTCCCTCGTGCTTCATGGCAAGCTGGACGGCCGGACGCGCGCGCATCAGTTCGGCAAAGTTTCGCAATTTCTCCGGCACTTCGATGCCTACCTTGTTGGCCCAGAGCAGCATCGTGAACAGATAGGCGTCCGCCACACTCGCTTCGCTGCCGAACAGGTAATCGCCCTTGAACATGGTGGCGATCAACTGGAAGCGTTGACCGAGCTTCTCGCGCGCTGCCGTTGCTTCAGCATCCGAAGTGGGTTTGAAAACACGGCCGAACTGTTTGTGGATTTCCGTCGAAATGAACGCGAGCATCTCGAGCAGGCGCAGGCTACCAGGTTCGCTATTCGGCGCAAGGGCAGGCTTGCGCTGTGCGACCCACGAAAGAATCGCGATATTCTCGGTAAGCCGTTGACCATCATCCATTTCGAGGGTTGGGACGTAACTCTTTGGATTGATCCGATTGAACTGCTCCCCAGTCTCGGTCTCCTTGGACTTCAAGTCGACGCGAATCCTTTCGAAAGTGAGATCGGCCTCATGCATTGCGATATGGTCGGCGAGGCTGCAGGCACCAGGCGAATAGTAGAGTTTCATGATAGGGGCCCCTTTTCGTGAGATGAACTGAACCGTTTCAACGCAGCAAAGGGCGTGCCGCCGCCGTCGACACCTGGAACGAGAGTTCGACGTCGAGCGTCGATTGCGATGGATGAACTTTGGCATAATTGCCGCATCGCTGCGCCGGGCACTGTCCGTTTTGACTCGCGCCAGGTCCGCAAGGATCTTTCGTCATGGTTCGTGGAGCGGCTTCAGATAGCTTGAATTAATGTAGCCTCCGAACCCGGATCGCAATCGCAGCAGGGCAGGGCGACGGCCAGCACAGGAGAGACCATGCGGTCGGAAGTGAAGTCCGGCGTGCGCCTGAGACGTTATGCAATCACGGTGACGGCCGTCATCGTTGGCCTGCTTGTCGTCGGACGCATCACCGGCATCCTGGTCAACTGGCTGTGGTTCTCTTCGATCGGCTATGGTGGCGTTTTCTGGACCATCCTCTGCGCGAGAGCGCTGCTGTTTGCCGCGGTGTTCGCAGTCTCGGCGTGCGCGATATGGCTGTCTGGGATTTTGGCGCATCGTTACGCGAGGCGCGTCGATGTCTTGCGAGCTCAATCTGTTGATCGATCGGGTCCGACGGAAGTTGCCGTTGAATTGTCTGAACTGATCGCGCCGCACGTTCCCTGGCGCTCCAGTATTGCCTGCGCCGCGGTCGTCCTGGGGTTGGTTATTGCCGCTAGCGAAATCTCGAGCTGGGACCTCGCGCTTCGCTTCATTTATCAGGTCCCTGTTGGCGAACGCGATCCGATCTTTGACAGGGATATCGGCTTTTATCTGTTCTCGCTCCCCGCGTATGTCGCACTCAAGAACTGGCTGCTGCAGCTAATCTTCTGGAGCGCGATCGTGGCAGGTGCTGTCTACGGGGTGCGCGGTGACATCGCGCTGGAGCGGCCACCACGCACGCTCTCGGCCGCCCCCCTCACTCATGGTTCGGCACTGCTCGGTTTGTTCTTTGCGGTGAAGGCCTGGTCGTGGTGGCTCGACCGCTTTCTGCTGCTCTATGGCGACAACGGCGTCGTGGTCGGCGCCAGCTATACCGATGTCCACGTCGAGTTGCCGGTCCTGTGGATGCTTGTGGGCCTTGCCGCGGCCTCATCCGTTGCCCTTTGGATCAACATGCGCCGACGGAGCCATCTGCAACCCGTCGTTCTCGCGCTGCTCGTATTCGGCAGTTCGTTTGTGTTCGCTGTGATCTATCCATCGCTGTTTCAGCGCTTCTATGTCAAACCGAGCGAGCTGAAACTGGAAACACCCTATATCGAGCACGCCATCGCGCTAACGCGACAGGCTTACGGCCTCGCAAAGATCGAGGTTAAACCGTTTGAGGCCGAGAAGGGACTGACTCTCGACTCGCTGCAAGCCAATCGGGCGACCATCGACAACATCCGGCTATGGGATGTGCAACCGCTGATGGATACCTATGCACAGTTGCAGGAGATCAGGACTTACTACAAATTTCTTTCGGTGGACATCGACCGCTATCAGCTTGACGCCGGATACAGACAGGTAATGCTGTCGGCGCGTGAACTGGAACCGGCGATGCTTCCGACCAACGCCCAAACCTGGGTGAACCTGCGCCTTATCTTTACTCACGGCATCGGCGTCGTGATGTCGCCAGTCACCGAGAAATCCACCGAAGGCTTACCGATTTTCTATCTGCACGATATTCCGCCAGTCTCCAACGGCGGCCCGGCCATTCGCGAACCACGTCTTTATTTCAGCGAAGGCCGGCAGGACTACGTCATCGTGAACGGCAACGTAGCTGAGTTCGACTATCCCCAACGGCCGACTAATGCCTACACGACATATAGCGGGCGCGATGGCGTCAGCATCGGCAGTGTGGCACGCCGGAGTCTGTTCGCCTGGCAGCTCGACGATCCGAACATCCTGCTGAGCGGCTATATCACAGACAAGAGCCGGATCCTGCTTCATCGCAACATTCAGGACCGCGTGCGTACGATCGCGCCATTCCTGACTTTCGACCATGACCCCTATGTCGTCGCAAGCAATGGGCGCCTGTTCTGGATCCAGGACGCCTACACCGTCAGCCGGTGGTTTCCTTACTCCCGGCCGGGTTTCGGCGACGGCGCCAATTACATCCGAAACGCGGTCAAGATCGTGGTCGACGCATATAACGGCACGGTCGATTTCTACGTCAGCGATCCCGCCGATCCGCTCCTGCGCACATACGAGCGCATCTTCCCGGGTTTGTTCAAGCCTTTGGACGTGATGCCACCCGGGCTGCGAAAGCATATCCGCTATCCCGAAGATCTGTTCCTGATCCAGGCGCAGCTCTACCGCGCCTACCATATGGATGCGCCGGAGATCTTCTACAACCGCGAGGATCTGTGGCAGTTTCCCCGGGAGCTGGTCGGAATGGATGGCGGAAGCACCGCCAGCACGATGCCGCCGTATTACACGATCATGCGACTCCCCGGCGACGCACGCGCTGAGTTCATCCTCATGCTGCCGATGGTGCCGAGCCAGCGCGAGAACATGATTGCCTGGCTGGCGGCGCGTTGCGATCCGCCCGGGTACGGCAAGCTCGTCGTGTACACCTTTCCCAAGGACAAGCTGATCTATGGACCGTTTCAGATCGAAGCGCGGATTCAGCAGAATACCGAGATCTCACAGCAGATCTCGTTGTGGAACCAGATGGGCTCACGCGTCATTCGCGGTCATCTCGTGGTCGTGCCGATCGAGAACTCGATCCTCTACGTTTCGCCGCTCTATTTGCGAGCGGCGTCCGGTCAGTTGCCGGAGTTGAAGCGGGTGATTGCCGCCTATGGGGACCGTGTGGTGATGGAGAACACTCTGGATGAGGCGCTGGCGGCGCTTTTCAGTGAGACCGCACAAGCGGCATCGCCAGCCCGAGGCAGCGTGGACGTTCGCGCGAGAGAGGCACTTGTCCACTATGACCGCGCCATCGAGCGACTGAAGGCGGGAGACTGGAGCGGCTTCGGCGCGGAACTGGATGCCCTCCGGCCGTTGCTCGAGGCACTCGGCGCTGGCCGTTCCGATGATCGGAAGTGACCAACGGGACGATCAATGCGGCTCGCCGAGGCAAGCGTCGGCAACATCGACGATCGGCTCGCTGTCGGCGTGAGCTTGAGGAAACCGGTCAACGCACTTGATCTGAACGTAGGTCCACCACGTTCCCGGTGGATCGTGACCCAGCCACAACACAGTGGCTGCGACCTTGGTTCGCAGCCCCCATTGGCGCCAGTCAGCACCCGTTGGCGAAAAGTTTCCGTGAATGTCCTTGTACAGGTTACGGTCCAACCCGTATCGCTTCAGATAGGGCGGGGCGATGCGCTCGTCGGGCGTAGCCGGCTCGCCACGCGCGATGTCCGCTTGCGCCAGGGCCGCGTCCCGGCGGAAATCGCTCACGGCACGGCCGACCACCGACAGCTCGAACAGCAATGCCCCGCCAACTGCCATGCAAGTCGCGATAATGCAAAGCGAGAGCGCCCAAAGCACCCGCCTTCTGGTCGTCGGTGTCTTCATCACTGTCGACCTCCTACCGGCATCGGGATTCGCCGCCATGCCCGGCGCTTCGTTCGCCATTCAAATGGCCGCTCGGCTTTGTCGCAACGGATTTGAGATGGTCGACGGCAGTCGTGTCAGACAGAGCGGCCCCCTTGCCTCGTCAGCAAGAGCCAAGCCGGTTCGCGGTCCGGTACGGGTACTTCAGGCCCTTTGTAGAAGGTCAATCGCCTGTTCGGCATCGTCCAACGAGTCGACCGCGAGATACGCAATGAACTGCGTGCCAAGTACAGCGGCCGAGACGCCGCGAAGGTTGATCCCCCCATCCGCCAACGTCTGGGTCAATTGCGCGATGATGCCCAACTGGTCCAGACCCATTACACGGACGGAGTGAAGGCTCGGGCTGACGCTGAACCCCGCCTGTGTGGCGGCACGGATCGCACTTTCTCCCTCTAGCGGAGCGACAAACACGACTCCCTTACCCGCTGCCTCTGGCGTTCGACGTGCCACGACGAACTGCAAGTCGACACCAGCATCCCGCAAGACGCTTAAGACCTTCGCAAGGCCTCCCGGTTTATCGTCGATGGTAGCTGCCCAAACCTCGACCCGTTCCACGCTCAGTTCCATGGCCGTCCCTCCCGGCTCGAACCTCATTAGAAAAATCTACTTCACGAACGCCGTGCCGGCAAGGACTGTCGGACTACGCGCCGGTCGGCGATCCGTGTCCAACTTGCTGCTACTGAGCATCTGTATCAAGATCAAGTCGCCTCATCACAAACAGGCGATTCTCATGACAGACGATCCCGATGGCGATCCTGCTACCGATCCCGACAAACTGAAAGGCCCAGGCGGCATGAGTTTGAGGCAGATCCACGAACAGGTGCAGAAGTCCGTCCAGCGCGACTGCGAAGCGCAGACTGCGCGCCACGCGCCCGCTCCACCGCAAAGCCGGTGGCAGCGGTGGGTTCGCTATGTATGGGGCCGTAGCGGGCGGCGCTAACCGCAGTGTGATCAGGACGTGCCGGTCGCAGACCAGACTCGTTGCATCGTGAAGTCCGCATTGCATCTACCCGGCTACCCATTTGGGTGGTGTGGGCCCCCCGTCGTTCTGTCATTGTGAACCCGTCGTCACAACGCTAGCTGGACAGGCGAACAAACGTCGACGCGAAGCACTGGCAGGTCGCACGCAATTGACAGGGGGCTTGAAATGGAAACCACATCCTCGAGCGGAAATCCTTTGATGGATCTCTCGGACAATCTGGCAGACATCGTCGCGCGAGTCGGGCGGAGTGTCGTCGCAGTACACGGCCGACATCGCATGCCGTCGAGCGGCGTAATCTGGCGACGTGGCGTCGTCGTGACGGCTGCACACACGCTCAGGCGTGAGGACGGCATCGAAGTCACATTGACCGACGGCCGTACGGTCGCCGCAGTCCTCGCGGGCCTGGATCTGGGGTCCGACGTCGGCGTGCTGAAACTGGACGGCGTGGACCTCGACCCGATCGATTCTGGCGACGCCCACTCACTGAAGCCGGGTCATCTTGCGCTCGCCGTCGCACGTGCGGACGATTCCGGCGTCAGCGCTGATTTTGGCGTGATCGGCAGCATAGGTGGTCCCTGGCGCACGTGGAAAGGCGGACAACTCGATGCGTTCGTGCGACTGGACGGCGGTCTGCGCCCGGGTTTCTCAGGGGCGGCCCTCGCCGACATGCACGGGCAGGTCGTCGGCATCTGCACCTCGGCACTGATGCGCGGCGCCGGCATCGTGATTCCGGGGATGACCGTGGAGCGTGTCACCGATGAACTGTTGGCTAAAGGGCGCGTCTCGCGGGGCTACCTTGGTGTCGGCACGCAGCGGGTCGGCCTGCTGGACGCCTGGGTCAATAAAATGAACCTGTCGTTCAGCAGTGGATTGCTGATCAATTCGCTTGCGCCGGGCGGCCCTGCTGAGCAGGCGGGCGTGCTGATAGGCGATGTACTGATCGAACTGGACGGCAAGCCTTGCCGCGACATGGGTGACGTGAGTGCGGCGCTCGGCTCCGCAAGCATTGGGCAGCAGTTGCACATCGCCTTGATCCGAGGCGGTGAACGCCACGCGTGTTCGGTAACGGTGGGCGAACGGCCCCAACGGAATTCGTGCAGATGACGTCCGGGAAGCGACCAAATGTCGGATGGACAGACGATACGGAGGGCGCCTTTACGGGTCGTAGTGATTGCGGCATCGTGGCAAGAGCGCGCAAGCCTGCAAGCGCTTGTCGAGGCGAACCCGGCACTTGAGTTCCTGGGTAGCGCGCCCGACGCCGAAAAGCTCGTCGATTGCCTCGCCGGATCGGTGCCGGATGTGGTCGTCACCGACATCGCGCCGGAGGCGAGCGATGCGCTCAGGACTCTACTCGAACTTTCGCCCGCGTCACCGTCGCTCGTCCTGTTGAGCGACGACCCGGACAGCGACTGGATCTTCGATGCGTTGCCCGCCGATGCGGTGGCTATCCTGCCGCGCAACGCGGTGCCAGCTGAAATCGTCGTGTCCATCGAAGCCGTCGCCGCAGGCCTTTGCGTGCTGACGCCCGACATCCTCGCAAGGCTGCTGGCCGAAACAAGACCGTCGCGCCAGAAGGGATCCGGCGAACCGTTCGAAGCCTTGACGTTACGAGAGATCGAAGTGCTGGCGATGCTCGCCGAAGGACTCGGCAACAAGGAGATCGCGCGGCACCTCGACATCTCGGACAACACGGTGAAATTCCACCTCTCGTCAATCTTCGGCAAACTCGGTGCGACCAACCGCACCGAAGCGGTGATGCTCGGCATGCGGCACGGATTCATCATGGTGTAGACAAGCTCGCGTTTCTCTACCCACGACACTAGACGACGTCATGCTCGAACGTTTTCCACCAACGTGGCAATCTGCACGAACTCGACATCAGGGCGTACCCCGTAGAGACCGGTGACCCGGTCGAGCAACTCATCGGTGAAGAACGCCTTGGCTGCGTCCTCTGATTCCCAAACGTAGAAGTTCGTGGCCTCACGCTTGGCGGAATTGAGCGTGAAAGCCTTTGAACGTAGCCCTGGCATTCCTTCAAACCTTGCACGTGCGGTCTCGGCAATCGTCCGCACGGCTCGTTCATCGAAATTGTCGCCGTAGCGAAACGTAACGAATACACCGATCATGTCGTACTCCTTTGGAGGCTGTTATCAACATTAGCTCCGACGGAAGAGTCCGTCTAGACGAGAACTGCACGCGCTCGGACTCGCGAATGCAGGTGTGGCCGCGCTTAGCTGGGTTACGTCAGTTCAATACGCTTGTTGTCAGGCGGCTCGCTCGATTGCGGGCGAGAAGGCGGTAGCGCAGACCTCCGGTTGCCTCGCCAGACGCGCCAGGCAATGGCCGGGCTCAGCAGCGACGGCGGCGGGACCATCAGGTTGACTACCTTCAGAAACGCGGTTGCCAGCGTGCTGTCGCGGGTTGCGGCAACATGAAGCCAGCCGATGTACCAGTTGATGAAACGCAGCATCGGCCGCCGCGGGCCCTTGACGAGCGGATTGCGAAGGTCGTTGCCAACCGCGATGTCCCACGCGATGTCGACGATTTTCGCGGCCTGCCTGAAGAACCGCCGCGCAAGATCGTTCGAGCCCGCGCAACGCAGACACTGCTGCAGCGTCAGCGCCTCCTGCGCCGCGACCGTCATGCCCTGTCCGTAGACCGGGTTGAAGCTGCAGATAGCGTCACCGAAAACCAGGTAATTCCCGGGAAAGCGTGCAAGCGTCTCGTACCGGCGGCGCAGACTGGAGACGTAGCGGTAGCGCCTGTAGCCGCTCAACGGCTCCGCTGTGGCGACAATGTCATGAATTTCCATGGTCGGCAGCGTCGCCAGATACGCGAGAAAGCCCTCATCGTTGTCGGGTGCCTCGTCGCCGAGAAACCCCCCGGTACTGACGATCCAACTGTCGCTCTCCTGTGCGAGGATGACGCCGTTGCGCCAGTTCGGCTCACTCCCGGCGACGATGATGCCGAGCTTGCCGTCAAGATCAGTCGGCCGACGTCGATAGGTCCGGGTGGTGTAGCCGATGCCGACCTCGACCTTCTCGCTGACGGGAGGTCGGTAGCCGAGCTCTTCGAGCCACATCGCGCTGGACGAGCCGCGTCCAGTCGCATCGACGACAAGGTCCGCGTCGACGGTCTCTTCGGGCCTGCCTTCGGCACGTATGCGCACACCTGTCACGCGCTCGCGGGCAGAGTCGCTGGCGAGCCCTCGCACTGCGCAATTCTCGATGGCGCGCACGTTCGGCAGTTCCAGGAGCCGCCGTCGCAGATGGCCTTCGAGCACGGGACGGCTCGCAAGCAGACCGGTCAGGTCGCTCTCGCCATTGGCAAGCGTGACGTTGCGTCCGATCCAGAGCAGATCGTTAGCGACATCGCCGAGCAACCCGCCGCTCTCCGCGACGACCTCACTGTTATATCCGGGAAAGAATTCCTCGAGCACCGCGCTGCCGCGGGCAAGAAGCCCATGAGTGTGACGACCCTGCGGGACGCCTTTGCGCCAGGTGTCCGCTGCCGGAAACGCATCGCGTTCGAGCACGGTCACGGCGGAATAGAAATCCGATAGCGCGCGTGCGGCCAGCAGCCCACCCATTCCGGCGCCTATCACGATCGCATGCTTACCCAGGTTCTTCATGGCAAAGCCTCCAGTGCGATTCGCCGCAATGAGTGCAGCGATGATCGTCTGCCGTGCATGGTAGGATCGACGCGTCCCCTGAGCGTCCCCTGGACGCCGTCATGGAGGGTCGCACTACGATGGCTCTATTCAGCGTGCGGACGCTTGGTTTTCCGGAGATCCGTCGGGACGACCGGCCGTGTCCGATAGGCTTGCGCAAAGGTCTGGCCCTGCTGGTCTATCTGGCGGAAGCGAAGGGCCCAGTCGGGCGCGACGTCGTCGCGACCATGTTGTGGCCGGATAGTGGCGAAGATGTCGTTCGCGTTCGGCTGCGGCGCCTCATGTACCGCCTCCAGCTCACGCTGGGCGACGACGTCCTGACCACCGACCGGTCGACGCTTCGATGGTCATCAGCGACCGACCTGCAAATTGATTCGCAACTGTTCGAGCAAGCCTGTGACGTCGGCGAGTTCGAGCGGGCATGCCGTCACTATCCCGGCGACTTTCTCGAGGGTTTCTCGCCTGGCGATTGCCCGCAGTTCGACGAGTGGGCTTTCTTTCGCCGTGAGGCCTTGCGGGGTAGGGCGATCCACGCGCTGGAACGGGTGGTGCAGGACAGGCACGCGGCCGGCGACTACGCGGCTGCGGCTGTGCACGCCGGCCGTCTCGTTCAGCTGGACCCATTCAGCGAAGCGTATGCGCGGCACCTCATCCGCAATCTCCTGCTCGCCGGGGACCGGGCTACGGCCGAGCGCCACTTCGATGCCTTGACCCAGCGCCTTCGCGACGCGCTCGATGTGGCGCCGGAAACCGAGACCCGTGAGCTGCTGAACGCCGCCACTACGCTGCCGATCGAGGCCCCGCCGCCGACGCGCTATGTCTCGGGCGGCGGCGTCCATCTCGCGTTCCAGACCTACGGCACCGGCCGCATCGATATCCTGCTGCTGCCTGGATTCGTGTCCCACGTCGAACGGGTCTGGGAGGAACCCCGCTGCCGGACGTTCCTGTCCTCTCTCGCTGAGATGGGCCGGCTCATCCTGCTCGATCGTCGCGGCATCGGGCTTTCCGACCGCGTCGGGTTCAACCCTGGCGTCGACGCAACCGCGCAGGACATCGGCACGGTGCTCGACGCCGCCGCGAGCCGCCGGGTGGTGCTGTTCGGTGCGTCCGAGGGCGGACCGGCATGCATCAAATTTGCCGCTGATCACCCTGATCGAGTCACTGGCCTGGTCCTGTTCGGCTCGCTGGCCAAGGGAAGTGCGACGCCAGACTATCCGCACGCGCTGCAGGCTAGTCAGTATGACGTGTGGCTCCAGCAACTCGTCGCGGCTTGGGGCGGGCCTGCGGGCATCGAAACGTTCGCGCCGAGTCTATCTCGCGATCCTCAGGCGAGAGCCTGGTGGGCGGGCTTGCTTCGGGCCGCGTCGAGCCCGGGAGCCATCAAGGGCGTGCTCGAGGCGTTGCGCGATACGGATGTGCGGGACCTGTTGGGTCGGATTTCAACTCCGGCTCTGGTGCTGCACCGTCACGACGACCACGCCGTTCGAATTGGCGCTGGCCGGCATCTTGCCAGCCAGATCGCACAGGCGCGATACGTCGAACTCGACGGCGTCGATCACTGGTTTTTTGCGGGCGACCAGAGAGCCGTCCTCACCAGCGTCAGACAATTTGTCGGCAGTCTCGCCGCATGACTGGAAATAAACATGCTGGGGTTGCCGCAATGCGTCGAGCCTCATCACGCGCGACCTCATGGATACCGCGTACGATTTTGCCAACCGGCGTTTTCGGGCAGCGCCGATCCTCTATTGCGCCGCCCGACCACGTACGGCCTGCAGGAGGCACCCGGAATGGCTCATGACTGGATCACCAAGCAGCAGCTCGATCAGTTCAAGGGACTGCAACGACTGTATGCCAGCAACCAGGATTTCGATTTCGGCTGGTGGTGTGCATATTTCTGGAAGGAAGCGCGTGCGTCGGGCGGCCGGCTAGATCCGGGTGACGAGAAACTCAAGGCGTTGTTTGTCAGGGTCTATCGCGATCCGACAAAGCCGACAATGAACTTCGTTCAGCGCAAGGCGGCCGGCGCGACCATCGTGGTCCAGCAGGCCGCATCCTGGCCCGACACCGACGCCGACAAACGGGCGGTCCTGGAACTCGCCCTCGAGATCGGCTTCAAAGACATGCCGGGCGGCCCGGCAGCCGGGGGCATTCCGCGTGGCCTCGAGGTGCGGCGCTACTTCCGCAACAAGCTGCGGCTGAGGACGGCGGGCGGTGGCCGCCTGATCCTACCGATCGGATGCCGGGGCGAAGGGCGCGACTTCGCGACGGTCAGGGAGCACGGCGGCGCGCTCAACCGAGTCGATCTCGGCCTCAACAACATGGGACAGCCGTGGCATCCATTCAGCCAGGCACCGCACAAGGACCGGATGTACTTCCGGATCGCGTCGGGTGACAACTGTCTGTTTTCGGTGCTGAGCGTCGCCGAGACCATGAAGCTTTCGGTCGGTTTTCCGCTGATCGAGGACGAGCAGATCTTCAAATTCCCGTCTGCTCTGATCATGCACTGGACTCGAAGCCAACTGGAACAGGCACGCGCTAACGACGTGTTGCTGGCCCGCGTCACCTGCACGGTCAACGGCACGCAGCGCACCGGCGTGTTCCTGGCCACGCAGTCGTACGCCTATTCATTCAAGGTGCTAGGCGACGCGGTGCACACCCAGGACTTTCTCGAAAACGAAATGGGCGGCGTGCAGGACCAGTGCATCGAGCGCGGCGTGCGCGAGGTGGCGCTGCAAGATTTTCTGTTCGGTCTGAAGCTGCGCCGGATTCATCTCGGCCCGACGCGCGGACATGGCGTGATCGCCTTTATCGAACAGGTGCGCTACCAGATGGGCGGCGACTGGCACGAGAACGTCGAGCGCGCTCTGTATGCCCAGCGTCATTTCGACAGTGACAGGCAGGCTGCCGATGCCGTGCTTGATCCGCTCGAAGCGCAGATACAGGTCGGGCGTATCGAAGGCGAACGTCTGGTTGACGGCAACGCGGTCCAGATCCAGTCGATCGACCAGTGGGCGCTCAGCTACGAGCAGTTCCGCCAGGTAATCGACGAGCCACGCAATCAACATTTCGGCCAACCCGTGTACTTCGGCGCGACGAGCTGACGTCGAAGATGTCGGTTCTTCCTTGCGAGCCACCCAGACCGTGCCGCGGTACATCGCGGATGTACCGCAACGCGAAGATCACTCGCTGGGCACGCAGCACCTTGCTGATCCCACCTTGCGCTCGCAGATTCTCGACCGAAGAAATGTCTGCGAATACTGAAAGACCCGCGTTGGGATCGACGTACACCTTCGCTTTTCACCGCGCTACCTATTGCGCGGGCGTTGTATGTGGGGTTGTGCTAACCATAGACCACGCTGTGGCAGAAGCCGGCTCAGTTTCTGCCGCTCGACCGCATTTTCGAGCGCTCATTCGAAGGACTGCTCCAGTTCGTGACCCGCCGGATACTCAACGCGGACTCCTCGGCCATACCCGACGTTCGGCTGTCGGTGTTTGCAAGGCAGCTCTCAATCCCATTCCCGACTCTCGCATGTCGGCGTTTGCGAATGTCCGCGCTCTCTGCGGGCGAACGCGTACTCACGACCCATAGGCGTCCTTCGACCCGGGGCGAGCACGATGTCAGCTTCCAAACTGGAACGGTCTTTTGAGCCTCGGCCTCGCCCGGCGAGTCTCGTCGGCCTTTGCCTTCGCTGCAACTCGAATATGGATCCTGGCTGCAATTGGCGACTCCTGTTCGGCGCTGCGCGAAGCGCGTTGGGTCGCACCGCAACACGCGGCGACACGTTAGCGTTCCTTAATCGAGATTAGTTAAATTAGTTTTTCTCGTCTCAGTAGTGGTGGCACACTGGCGCCATCCGACTCCTCATGTCCCCGATCCGACGCCGCAATTCATCTGATCCAGTGGACCATCCCGTCGACCCGTCTTTGCACCTATGCAAGGTGAGGAGGCAGTCATGGCTATTTATACCGGGAAGCTTGCCAGGTTCTATAGCGCAATTCATCATCGTCGTGAACCGGTCATATACGCGCCCACGATAGTTGCCAGCAATAGACTGGCATTCTTTGCAGCGCTTGCTGACAATCCGTCGTCAGCAGAAGAGCTTGCAAACATAACCAAAACAGAATTGTGCGGCGTGCGTGAGTGGTTGGCCGACCTCACTGCTTCTGGGTATCTCCAGTACGATGCAGCTAGACAGCGGTACTGGATGACCGAACAGCAGGCATATGCGCTCGCCGACAAGGCTGGCAATGCTTTCATCAAAGACGCATTTGCAACCTGGCGCAAAGCGAAGCTATTCGGGAGATGACGCAAAGCGATCGATGCCCCGCCCGTTTCCAATATTCCATATTTGGACATCGAGATCCTCCGGAAGCGTTGCTGGCCCGCGCGGCCAATCAATGAGCTGATTCGGTCAATCTGGGAGCTCGATGGCCCGAGCAACCGCAGGCGAATCAGCCTCGAGCTTTCGTAACCGATGTGAAGCGGTCATTGGAATGGCGAGCTTTCGCATTACGCGGACGGCAGCTATTGGCCGATCCCGGTCCGACGTTGAATCGGGGAAGTAGGCCGCCCTTGATCGGTCCGCCTCGGGCAGAACTCGACCTTGAACTGCCCTTCGATCCAAAGTCCGCTCTACGGCTGGCTCCTGGAGGGATCTGCGTTTCGAATGTCCGCGCGACGCCCGGCGAAGGGCAAAGGGCCCTTCATGGCCATCCAGCGCCAGCGATCCAGCCCGGACTCGACGGCCGATATGCGGTCTCCTGCTCGATAGGCTCGACAAGATGCGCTCTATTGGCGGGGCGCAGCGAGCGCCCGCATCTCCTGTCGTCACACTTAAGCGTTTTATGTGGAATGGTAACAGTCTCCACGCGTGCAAATGATAACATTACAATACGCTTTCATGATCGGCGATTGGAGAGTATTCAATGGTTCTATTTCACCATGGCGCAGCGATTCAAGCGTCAACGATAAGGTACGGCAACACGTTCGTGGCCCGTGCCTGCATCTTGAAGGAGGACGGCGAATCTACCTCATTGGGTGATCTTGGTCAGTTTGCAAGCCAGACCTGTGCATACGAGTTTGCTGTGCGCTGTGCTTGCGCGGTTGTGGATGGCGTACCGATACCTCGCTCCCCGTTCGGCAGATCGTCGACTTTGAACCAGGCAGCAAATAGCTAACGCCGCATTGCAGGATCCGGCAGACATCCCTAAAGCAGTGAACGACTGCCTTCACCGCGACTCCTGCAATCGGTCAATTCAGAAGCAGCCACGGAAACGTGATGTACAAACCGCTGTTAAGCCGATTTCAGTACACCCGCAAGTACGGCAAGCGACGGACATACGACATAACGATCAACCTCGTGCAAAAGGCTTCCGGTGTTTGCGCTTACGCAGCGTGGGTGCATTTCGAAGCTGAATTCAAGGGTTCAGGGCTGATGCTCCCGCTCGTTGCCAACACACTCGATGCCGCTGCACAAGAGGCTCAGATGCGTATCCAGAAGGAGATTGACGATCTGGTCGGCATCGTCGAGTAAAGACGAACGCAAGTGAAATGGTGGTCTGGCTGGAAGACCGTTGCGACGGTGAACCCAAATCCGCTCTCTCGGTGAATCTCTTCTCCTGCCGGTCGAACTGGTTGCAGCGGCCGGCAGCGAACCGCCGTCGCGGCCCGTCCTCGGTACTATCACATCCCGAACTTCCGCAGCCGACCCGCTTCGGTCAGCCAACGTTCTCCAAAGCGGTCGCTCAGCCGCAGTAGCAAGTTCCCGTGTTCATCAGACATCGAACGGTCGATCAGATCGGCCGTGCGCAGACCGGCCGGGGACTCATTCGCTTGAAATATACAGCATTGCTGTATATTATTTATACATACCCTCCCGAGAGGTTTAACGAATTTCTGAAAAGTGAAGGACAGGCATGAACAGCAACGATCCCAAAGCTGTCGTCGAGCGGTTCAATTACGAAGTGATCCGTGACGGCAATCGAGAATGCTTCGAGGCTCTGATGGCGCCCGACTTCGTCAACTGGTCAGTGCCGAATGAGGCGATGCAAGGCGCCGAAACAATGTGGGCGACGTTTACTTCCGTGTTACGCCCAGCAATTGAAGGCATGCAAGTCCACATTCATGAGCAACTATGCGATGGTGACAAAGTCACTACGCGAAAATCGATTTCCGGCAAACATGTCGGGCCACTGCTGGGCGTCGAGGCAACCGGAGAGAACATTTCGATCGATGTAATCGATATCGTCCGCATTCGGGACGGACAATACGTCGAGCATTGGGGCGTCAATACGCTTGCTGCCGTCGTTGCGCGACTTCACAGACAGTCAGTGCTCCCGAAATGAGCCAGGCAGACCGGAACCGTCCTACCATCCGCACCAGTGAAGCCGCAGTTCTAGGTGAATCGATTCGCGATGTCGTGAGCCGTCTCGTTAAGGTCGTCCGCGAGCAAAGTGGTACGCACTCGAACGCGCAGAACGAGACACTTTCGCTGCTGGAACGCTCGGGCCCTGTCAGTATTTCGACCCTCGCCGTGCGCAGGGCGGTGACTCATCAGACTATGCGGCTGATCGTAATGAAGCTGGTCGAACAAGGGTTGGTGACCTTGATGCAGGATGCTGAAGATCGCCGCGCTTACGTCGTGGATCTGACCGATAAAGGGCGAGCAAAGACCGCCCATGAACGATCCACACGTTCGCAATGGCTTACAGATCAGTTGATCAAGAAGACGAGCCGCGAAGAGCGCGCAGCGTTGGAAGTTGCGGTTCGAACACTTAACAAGCTGATTGACTAATCGAACCTCGCGGCATCTCCGTTGCAGATAAGGGTCGACGGTTGACGTAAAGTCGCAAACTGAGAATCAGGCTGGAGTTTGCCGATCGCGAGGATCGTGCAGCAAATTTTCGGTCGACGACGTTCGATCGTCGACGATCTTTATATCACCATCAAACGTCCGAAGTTGGCCGATCACTGCCTCATGCAATCGGCATACATCGTTCGAACTTCACAAGGCAGCGATCGGCGGCACGCGACCCGACTCGGCCATTCGACACGTGATAGGCCGAATGTCTCGTAAGCAATAGCAACGGTCGGTTGGTCGTGCCCTTCCCAGCGTCATCAGCAGTCGGCGAATTTCGGGCGGACCCTGTCCTGCGGCCGCGACGTTGCGCGGCAATTTAAGGTGGTCCGCTGGACGCGCGGCCTATGCGGCCTCGCCAATCGTCTTCAAATGTGCCAACTGCCTTTTTGGCGGAGCGCCGAACATCCGCGCATATTCGCGGCTGAACTGCGACGGACTTTCGTAGCCGACTTCGAATGCGGCGGCCTGCACGCTCATGGACTGCGACAGCAGCAGTCTGCGAGCTTCCAGCAAGCGCAATTGCTTCTGGTATTGCAACGGCGGCAAGCCGGTGAGCGCTTTGAACTGCCGATGAAACGCCGACTCGCTGAGCTGCGCGATTCTGGCAAGGTCTTCCACTCTCATGGGTTGCGCATAATTCGCCCTCATGTTGTCTACCGCGCGCGCGAGCTTGTGCGAAGGGCTCTGGATCGACGCGAGCTTCGCAACTTTGGGGCCGTTTGTTCCCGCAAGGAGCCAGTAGCCGATCTCACGCATGATCATGGGCTGGAGGACGGCGGCGGCATCGGGCGTATCGAGCAGATGCACGATGCGCAGTGCACAATCCATCAAAGGCCCGTCGAAATTGGCGACGAACACGCCGCAGCTTGCATCGCCCGACGGCACTGGGGCAGTCGGCATGTCATTGGCGACCGCACGGATCATCGACAGATCCAGCTGCAAAAGCAGAACCAGGCAAGGTTTGTCCGGGCTGGCCTCGAACACTTGCCCCCGGGACGGCGTTTGGACGCCGACGACCAGCGCCTGCCCCGCCCGATATTCCAACCGTGCGCCGCCAAAACTTGCCCACTTCGCGCCTTGAGCGACGATGCACAAGGCGGGACTCGCGGAGCGCAGCGTCGGCGGTTTCGGCTGATCTGAGCGAAGAATGGACACGCCTTCGAGCGGTGTCGCGTACGGGCTCGTGCCCGGACATCTGTCGGTGTAGCGAAGCGCGGCGGCGGCGAGTCTGCTGGGCATGCTGAACGGTATGATAAGAATGAGGTTGGTACATCATAGGATAACCGAGCAGGATCAGGCAATAACTCGGCAGGTTCGGACATTCTCACGGCAAGAACGGGAGCGGACAATCAAACGTATCCCAGCCAACAGGAGGTGTCAGATGACAACAGCTAACGCTCAACGCGCCGGTTCGAACATTGCGATCGTTACCGGCGGTAGCCGAGGCATCGGCCGCGATACGGTACTGCGGCTTGCCGCCCGCGGCGTCAACTCGATCTTCACGTACAACGCCAATCAGGCCGAAGCCGATGACGTCCGAGCACTCGTGACCGAGGCGGGTGCGAAGGCGATTGCGCTGCAGTTCAGCGCAGATAAAGCCGCCACGTTCGACGCTTTCGTCACGCGAGTGCGAGAAGCACTCGATAGCTTGGGTGCGAAGCGCTTCGACTATCTCGTGAACAATGCTGGCACGTCTTCCGCGTCAACCCTGGAAGCGGGCACTGAAGCCGAGCTCGACGCACAGTTCGCGGTCCATTTCAAGGCGCCGTTCCTGCTTACCCAAAAGCTTCTGCCGTTGATCAGCGACGGGGGACGCATCGTCAATATCTCGTCGGGCCTCGCCCGCTTCGCGTTTCCAGGGCGGGCCATCTACGGCCCGATGAAAGCGGCCGTCGAAGCACTGACGCGTTACATGGCGCTCGAACTCGGGCCGCGCCGGATCACCGTGAACGTCGTCGCGCCGGGCGCGATAGCGACCGACTTTAGCGGCGGCATCGTGCGTGACAATCCACAGGTCAACAAAGCCGTCGCGGACCACACAGCGCTTGGCCGCGTAGGGTTGCCGACCGATGTGGGGCCGGTGGTCGCGGCACTTCTCTCGGACGAGTTCGGATGGGTCAACGCACAGCGGATCGAAGTAGCGGGCGGAATCCAGATATGACGTCCGTTTGCAAAGGCGTCGATGCGCCGCTTCAGTGCAGCGGCGGTTCTGACAGTTCACCCCGAGATTGTTGTGTTCGGTTTAGCTATCAGATGACGCATCCGGCCATTTTCAGAAGGCCTCGTGAATAAATGCAAGGCGTTCGAAGCGGATGCGCAGGCGTCGAAAAAGGTTATGGCCCCGCGCGTCCGGGTGAGACAGCACCGCCAACCCGGTGACCGCTTGTGTAGTGATGCAGCCATTGGAATGTCTCGACGACGTATCGGACGAGGGGCCGTTCATGGCCGGCTACTGCCGAATGCGGTCTACAGTAGCCGAAGCACTTTTCCTTTTCACGACTCTACCGGAGGCGCGCACCGCACGCGGATCGCTTGCAGGCGCGTGACGCATCGTGGCCCGTTGGAGCGGGTGATGCCAACGCGTCCCGGCGAGCTACAACCGATTAAATCTCACAATAGCAGGGTCCACCGGTTTGATGGCATTGGCGTTCTTGCAGGCACATACCATGGAGCCAGCAATGAACACAAACCTGCCTTCCGATTCGTCCCCGCACAGCCGCTTCATCCTCTGGTCGCCGGAGCTGCCGTTGCTGTGATTCTCGCCAGCGGCACCGGCATCGCCGCAATGACCGGTCTGCTTCCGACATCCCGGGCGGTAACGCCGCCGCTGTCGCAAACTGCAGCGGTCGCCGTGCAGCCAGCACGCCGCTCGACTCGGCTCAACCGTATGCGGAGCAACAAGGCACGCGGACCAACACGGTGAGCGAACCCCACGTTCATCACCACCATAGCAGTGCGTCGTCGCCAGCGCCCCCGTACGCGCACGACGATATTTACCGTGATGCCACCCAGCCGCCACCTCGACCGGCTGCCGTCGACCCTAATGCAGGTGAAGTTGTCGCGGTCAACGCAGTCCAAAGGCATGCCGGTCCCGTCGCGGGCTTCGCAACCCGTCACCTCGCCCGTGCGGCAAGCCGCGCCATCATCCGATCAGCCATTGTGCGATCGATGACTGCGAATGAGCGGCTCGTGCGCTCATAGGCATACATGGCGCCCGTCGCGATGTCGAACCACCAGCCGCTCAATACGAGTGCCCCGGCAGTGACCTGCTGGCGGACGATCGGGTAGGTCATCAGGTGCTCGAGTTGCACGAGTACGTTGAGTTGCGACAATTGATCGTGCGCTTTCAAGCTGTCGTCGAGCGGACCTTCCTGTTCGAGGCGAAACGCTGCGTTGTTGGCGTGGCATAGCCATTTATCGAGGTTTGGTGATTTCAGCTTGGCGTGCCTGGAGAATACGGCCTTCATCGCGCCGCACTCCGAATGTCCACACACGACGATATTCGCGACTTTCAACACCAGCACGGCATATTCGATCGCGCTTGCCTCGGAAAGATCTCCGGTAGAGACGCCCTCCGCAGTCGCCGGTGGTATCAGATTGCCCACGTTGCGCATCGTAAAGAGATCGCCGGGATGGGTCGATGCAAGCAGATCCGGCACGACCCGGCTGTCCGAGCACGTTATGAAGAGCGCATCAGGTGTCTGCGCGAGCGCGAGTTTGCTGAACTGCTGCGCGTATTGCGGCAGCATTTTCTCCCGGAATTCAACGATGCCCATGATGAGTTTTCGCATGGTTTGCCTCTCAAAGGACGGGTTGCCTTGCTGTCGAGCTTTCCGAGCCTCCAAGCCCTTGCGAGTCGGGGATACGGGCCAGCGCCAGGTCCTCCGGAAATGGATGTTTCGAGCCGATCGCACGGTCCAGCAGGGTCAGCTCGACACGCAAGGCGTCGTGACGATGCTCCGGCAAGCACTGAAGGAGATTCTCTATCGCCGCGCGCTGACGCCGCGCGATCTGAATGCTGCCCGCGCCGTACTGACGTATCTCGCGGAAACTGATATGCACGAAATCTTCCCAGTTCGGCGTTCGATAGATGACGCGCACAAGTCCGGACTTATCCGTCATCTCTTCGGAGTACAAAGACCGCTTTCCGACTACACGCAATAGCCGCTGCAACTGATCGATGGCCAACACGGCCGTTGTTGGATCGTTGATCGCAGCCGACAACGCTTTTAGCGCAATATCAACAAGGATGCGAAACGCGAACATAGGATCCTGTTCCATCGTGCGTTCAGTCCCAAAAGCAACCAGTGTACGCAGCCGGTTTTCATCGATTGCGTCAGAGTCTCCGTACAGGTAAAACAAGGGTTCGTCCACCGCGACAAAGTCGCCGACTTGCGGCACGAATTCGATAACCGAGTTAGTGCGCCTCGCCTTGGCGACAAGTCTTTCGAGATTCACGGCCAGAACGATGCCGGATGTACCGCTATGGCGAACAATGCGGCCAGGGACGCCTCGCTCGTGGTCAAGTCTCGGCGGGGTGGTCCGGCCCGTCGCGGGGTCGGGATAGACGCTTTCGATGACCGCGATCCCGTGCTCCCCAACCCGAGCCACGAGGCTTACTGGACGCAGGCATTTCGCCGCATAATCAATCAGGAAAAGGAATGCGACGACAGAAGCGAATCCGAATAGCGCTGCAATGAATACCTGAAGCTGGTGCACCTCGCTATCACCCATCCAGCCCAGGGTTCTGTTGGCGAACAGAAGCGTGAAGACGAACAGTCCCGAGATGCTGCGGATCACGTTATCGCGCAGCAAGGTCGTCGCGATGATCCGCGGGGTATATTGACCGCCAGCGACCTGGATTGCGACGAGCAGCGAACCGAAGGTAAACACCAGAAACGCCAGGTCTGCGGAAACGATGTCGCCGACAAGTGACCGCGCTCCAGTCATGGACAGCGCAAACAGGCCGGTTTTCGGATCGAGGATGTCGTGTCCGATCATCCACCTTCCCAGCATTTCAGTGAGCGGCTTTACCACGGCATAGATCGCCACCGCGACGAGCGGTACCGTCCACAGGGAAGATCTGAGGTAACTCTTCAAGCTGTACCAGCGGTTCCAGTCCATGTTTGCGCTCTTCCTACGATTCATGCGGCAGCGGAGGCCGAAACGTTCGCGGTTCGCCTTTGACGATGCACGTGACCTTCAGGTCGGTCAATCAGACTTTGGTCCGATAGGTCGAGGACGTAGAGTTTCGGGAATCGCGTCTCGATCGATTCCGGATTTTCGATGCCCGTCTATCGCGCCATCGCGGGCAGCGCGTCTTCGGCGACTGGCGCGCCTGCCGGCGCGTTTTCGGCAGTGACATCGGCCGCTACGTGGGCCAGCTTCATCAGACGCGGCTGAAGCAGCAGCGCGACGAGCCCGCTCCAGCCGGTCTGGTGCGAAGCGCCGACGCCACGTCCGCTGTCGCCGTGAAAGTACTCGTGGAACAGCACGAGATCAGACGAGTGCGGGTCGGCCTGCAACTGCGGATAAGCCGCCATCACGGGCCGCACGCCGTGCTCGTCCTTGAGAAAGAGGGTAGTGACACGCCGCGCGAGACCGTCGGCGATCTCGCTGAGCGAGCACCGGTTGCCCGATCCCGTTGGATATTCGATGCGGAACTCGTCGCCGTAGTAGCGATGGAATTCATATAGCGATTCGATCAGCAGATAGTTGACGGGCATCCACACAGGCCCGCGCCAGTTCGAATTGCCGCCGAATACGCGCGAATCCGATTCGGCCGGCTGATACGCGATGCAGACATGCGCGCCGCCATGATCGAACTCGTACGGTGTATCGCGATGCACGCGTGACAGCGCGCGCACGCCGTGATCGGACAGAAATTCGTCTTCGTCGAGCGCGCGGCGCAGCAGTGCCGTCATCCGGTATCCGCGCAGTAGCGAGAGCAGCGTGGTGTTGCCTTTGCCGGGTTCGGTCCAACGCGATACGAGTTTGGCCAGATTGGGCCGGTGATCGAGAAACCACGCGAGCCGTTCTCGCAGGCCGGGCAGGTGGCCGTATATGCGTTCTTCGAGCACATGCACGGCGAACAACGGAATCAGGCCGACGATCGAGCGAACGCGCATCGGCACACGGGTTCCGTCTGGAAGATGCAGTACGTCATAAAAGAATTCGTCGTGACCGTCCCATAGCCCCGTTCTGCAACCTTCACTGCAACCGACGGCTTCCGCGATATACAGGAAATGCTCGAAAAACTTCACCGCGATTTCGACGTACGCGTTGTTCGTCATCGCGAGCTCGAGTCCGATCTGCATCAGGTCGAGCGCATACGAGGCCATCCAGGCGGTGCCGTCCGCCTGGTCGATGCGGCCGCCCGTCGGCAGCGGGGAAGAGCGGTCGAAGATGCCGACGTTGTCTAGCCCGAGAAAGCCGCCCTGGAAGATGTTGCGGTCCTCTGCATCCTTGCGGTTGACCCACCACGAAAAGTTCAGCAGCAACTTGTGGAACATCACCTCGAGAAACTTGTGGTCACCGACGCCCGTGACTTCACGGTCGAGTTCGTACACGCGCCATGTCGCCCATGCATGAACGGGCGGATTCGCGTCGCCGAATGCCCATTCGTAGGCGGGCAACTGCCCGTTCGGATGCATGTACCGTTCCTTCACGAGCAACAGCAGCTGTTTCTTCGCGAAGTCGGGGTCCACCATCGCGAACGCGGCCGCATGAAACGCGAGATCCCAGGACGCATACCACGGGTACTCCCACTTGTCCGGCATCGATACGACGTCGCCGTTGCACATATGCCGCCAGTCGGCGTTGCGCCCGTGCCGGCGTCCTTTCGGCGGCTTCGGCTGACCGGGGTCGCCGTCGTGCCAGCGCGTCACGTCGAACTGGTAATACTGCTTCGTCCATAGCATGCCGGCGAGCGCCTGGCGTTGCACGAGCCGCGCATCGGCGTCGCTGATGTCGTGCTGGAGCGCCGCGTAGAACTCATCGGCCTCCGCGATCCGGCGCGCGAACAGCGCTTCGAAGTCGAGCGGCAGGTCGTCGCGCGTGATGCCCGGTAGCGCCGCCGGACGCCAGCGCAGATATAGCACCGCGCGCTCGTGCGGCGCGAGCGACAGGGCCACATGCGCGGCGGCGCGGGTGCCCGCGTCGCGGCGTATCGCGTGCTCGTCGCCATCGACGAGGTAATCGTTGAAGCCATCCTTGAACGGGCCTGCGCCGGCGATGCCGAAAAGGCGGCGGACGTTGGTTTCGTTTTCGCAGAACAGCCATTCGATCGGCTGCGGCGCCGAGGCCGTGACGATCATCGTGCCCAGCGCGGGATTGTGCGCGATCACGCGCGCGCCCTCGGCGGACTCCGGCTCGAGCGTGAGCGACGGCTTGCCGGGCTTGCCTGACCACGCCCAGCGGTTGCGCGCCCAGAAGAGCGGCAGCAGATGGAGTGGCGCGTGCTGATCCGCGCGATTTTCGACGGTTACGCGCATCACGATGTCGTCGGGTGTGTGCTTCGCGTACTCGATCCAGACGTCGAAATAGCGATCGTTGTCGAACACGCCCGTATCGAGGATTTCGTATTCGGGCTGATCGGCGCCGCGCCGGCCGTTTTCCTCGATCAGGTCCTGATACGGGTACGCATCGTGGGGGTATTTGTACAGCATCTTCATGTACGAGTGCGTCGGCGTGCCATCGACGTAGAAGTAAAGCTCCTTCACGTCCTCGCCGTGATTGCCTTGCGCATTGGTCAAGCCAAACAGCCGCTCCTTCAGGATGGGGTCGCGCCCGTTCCAGAGCGCGAGCGACACGCACCAGTCGAGTGGGTCGTTGCCGAATCCGGCAATGCCGTCCTCGCCCCAGCGGTACATGCGGCTGCGCGCATGCTCGTGGGGGAAATACTCCCATGCGGTTCCGTAGTCGCTGTAGTCTTCGCGAACGGTGCCCCACTGCCGGTCGCTCAGATAAGGCCCCCAGCGGCGCCAGCCGTCGAGGTCCGGTCCATGCAGACGGAATCCTTCCTTCGAATGGAGCAGATCGTTTGCGCGTAGCGATGACATGTGACCTCCCAAACCGGGATTGACCGTCGAACACGTTCAGTGCGTGAGTCCCCGCCCATCCCGTCACGCGTGCGGCGCCGGGCGGTATATGGATGATAGGCGTCGTTTAGACTTATCGAGGTCGGAGGCCGCCTCGTTCCTGGTTTCATCTGACGTTTTCTTTCGCTGTATCCGCGCTGCATCGCCTGATCGTAAGGAACTGGAAATGAATCAAAAACCGCGTGGCCTCGACAATGGCCTGACGAACTACGGTGATCAAGACTTCGCGCGCTATCTGCGCCGCTCGTTTGCCAAATCGATGGGCTACACCGGCGAATCGCTCGACAAGCCGATCGTCGGGATCTGCACCTCGGAGAGCGGTTTCAATAACTGCCATCGCCACTTTCCCGAAATGATCAAGGCGGTCGAACGCGGCGTGCTCGCGTCGGGCGCATTGCCGGTCGTATTTCCGGTGATGTCGCTTGGCGAGGTCTTCCTTTCGCCGACTTCGCTGGTCTATCGCAATCTGATGGCGATGGCCGTCGAGGAAATGATTCGTGCCCAGCCGATGGATGCGGTGGTGATGCTCGGTGGATGCGACAAAACCGTGCCGGCGATGTTGATGGGCGCGATCTCCGCGGAGCGGCCGGCCGCAATGGTGGTGGCCGGTCCGATGATGACCGGGCGACATCGCGGCGAGCGGCTTGGCGCGTGCACGGACTGCCGGCGCTTCTGGTCGAATTTCCGCGCGGGGAACGTCTCGGCGCAGGAGATCAGGCAAGTGGAGGGGCGTCTGGCGGTCACGGCGGGAACGTGTGCGGTCATGGGCACGGCGTCGACCATGGCGCTGATCGCGGAAACGCTGGGCATGATGCTGCCCGGTTCGGCGGCGATTCCGGCCGTGCACGCGGATCGTCTGCGCAATTGCGAAGAAACCGGAGCGCTGGTTGCGCGCATGGCCCTCAATGGCGGACCGAAACCGGCCGGGATCGTGACGCCCGCGTCGGTGCGCAATGCCTTGCGCGTGCTGCTCGCGGTCTCCGGTTCGACCAACGCCGTGATTCATCTGGCGGCGATTGCTGGTCGTATCGGACTGAAGATCGATTACGACGAGTTCAACCGGCTGTCTGATGAAACGCCCGTACTCGTGGATCTCAAGCCGGTAGGCAACGGCTACATGGAGGATTTCCATGCAGCCGGCGGGCTGGAGGGCGTTCTGCGCGGACTGATGCCCCAACTCGATCTGACTTGTCGCGATATCGCCGGGCAGAGTCTCGAGGAGCGTTTGAACAAGCCGCTTGCCGATCCGATCGATACGGCCGTGATCCGCTCGACGGAGAAACCGGTCAGTCCCGATGGCGGGCTGATTGTTCTAAACGGGAGTCTGGCGCCCGGCGGTGCGGTTCTGAAGCGCGCCGCCGCGACTCCCGAACTGCTCGAACACGAAGGGCGTGCCGTGGTATTTACCTCGCTCGAAGATCTGGCCGCGCGCATCGACGACCCCGATCTGGACGTTCGCGCGGACGACATTCTCGTATTGCAGAACGCGGGGCCGCGCAGTGCTTCAGGCATGCCCGAGGCCGGCTATCTGCCGATTCCGCAGAAACTTGCGCGGGCGGGGGTGAAGGACATGGTGAGGATTTCAGATGCGCGCATGTCGGGCACGGCGTACGGGACCATCGTGCTTCACGTGACGCCAGAAGCGGCGCTCGGTGGCCCGCTGGCGCTGGTGCGCAACGGCGACCGGATCCGGCTCTCGGCGCGGGACAAGCGGATCGATCTACTGGTCGACGAGGTCGAACTGGCGCGTCGTGCCGCTGAGATTCGTCCGGCGGAAGGAACATATGCGCGCGGTTACCAGCGTCTTTATCACGATCACGTGCTCTCTGCCGCCGCAGGGTGCGACTTCGACTTCCTCACCGCGTTTCCTTCCGAAGACCTTAAGTAGCGGGTGCTTTTTCAACTCCCTGACCGAAGTGCCCGCGCGACTCGATCTGTTCGGCGCCTGATCAAGCGCAAACGACGAAGAGTTCATCCCTCACCGGAGGTGTCGTCGAAGATTGCGGATTGCCTGGGCCACAGTGTTTCGAGGCGACCCAGCAGATCACCGGGGAAAAGAAGCGAAATGTAGGGGGTATCGGGTCCCGCTGGGTTGCGGACTACGAGCCCGTTCAACCGACCATCCGCCGCAGCCTGTTCGATGGCGGCGCCATCGTCGAGTGTCGACCCTGAGCCGACGGTGGACCCAGCAGCACATATTCGGCAGCTTCCAAACAACAGCGGCCATTCACTCCTGCCAGCCGCTCGGCGGGTCATCGGCAGAAGTGGCCATGGCCGAGATTGGCCGCGAGTCACGGCTAACGTCCGCTCCTAAACCGCTATTATCGATGTTCGCCCTAAAGGAGAACAACCGATGAGCCGACCAGATTTCATCAAACACTGGACTGAACTCGAAGAACCGGATGCGCATTCCTATCGCGCCGATACCGAGCCAATGGCGCTAGACGCGCCGCTTTCCGCCGCACTCGGTATTACGCGTATTGGCATTCATCACGTGAGGCTTCTGCCCGGCCGGCGGACGTCATATCCGCACGCCGAAAGTACCGAGCAGGAGTTTGTGTACGTGCTCGAGGGCAAGCCCGATGTCTGGATCGACGGCGTGCTGCATCCCATTGCTGAAGGCGATTCCGTCGCGTTTCCGGCAGGCACCGGAATCTGCCACACCTTCATCAACAATACGAAGGACGAAGTCAGGCTGATGGTGATCGGCGAACGTCCGCGCGACGACAACCGTATTCGTTACCCGCTCAACGAAGCGCACGAACTTACCCGCGCGGACCGCTGGGTGGACTGGCCCGCTAGACCACTCGGCGACCATAACGGGATGCCGGACTGAGGCTTACGCGGATGACCGCAATGGCCGATGAAGCACAATTCGTCCTCGCGAATTGAATGGCCGCTTGCTGGGTGGATCCGACATCTGAACGTCCGCGCAACGGTGCGGGCGAATGACGCTTCATGGCCGGCTGGTGCCTGATGACGCTCCGTGGGAGCCGACGCACAAGGGCCCTCCGATACGCCTTGGCAAGGTGGTAACCGAGGGTTTCACGGGATGAAACTTTCGCTCGTATCCGCCGATAACTCGAGCAGGAACCACCTGGATGGCCGCCGGACAGTCCGCCGGCGCCACACGGCGCGCCCATACACATGCCACTTCGCACGGCAGCCCTGCGCGGTTTCCATTCATTTGCACGAGGACTCAGGATGCACAAGCTCAGTTTTACGCAGAAGCTTTGGCTGCCGTTGATCATCAGCCTCGTCGCGTTGCTCGCCGTCTCCGTATCGGCGGCGTGGCAGTCGCGCGAGACGCGCATCGAAGAACGTAAGCACGACCTCACGAACATCGCGCACGTCGGACTCAGCATCGTGACGGAGTATGCGGCGCTGGCGCAAAGCGGCGCGTTGCCGGAGGCGGATGCCCGCAAGCAGGCACTCGAACGCCTGCGCGGCGTCCGCTACGGCGAAGACGGCTACTTCCTCGTGATCAATTCGAAGCCGCAGATGGTGATGCATCCGATCAAGCCGGCACTCGAAAGCAAGGATCTCGCGGGCAGCGCCGATGCCGACGGCCGTCACCATTACGTGACGTTCGCGTCGACCGCACAGGCGCCGGACGGCGGCTTCGTCGACTACGTGTTCCCGCATTCAGGCGCGGCCTCGACACAGGCGGTCGGCAAGATCGGCTACGTGGTGCGCTATGCGCCGTGGGATTGGATCATCGCAACCGGCGCCTATGTTGACGACATCGACGCTGCGTTCATGGCGTCGTTGTGGCTGATCGGCGCGATTTTCGTGGCCGTGTCCGCGGTCCTCGTGACGCTCGTCGCGGTGACGAACCGCAGCATCGCGCGCATGGTCGGCGGCGATCCGGCCTACGCGGCGAACGTGGCGGACGCGATCGCATCGGGCGACCTGACGGTGGCGATCCGCACGCGCAACGGCGACACGTCGAGCCTCCTACACGTAATGCAACGGATGCGCGACGCGTTGACGGGTACCATCTGCCAGATCAAGCATGCGTCCGACAACGTCGCGTGCGGCGCGAACGAGATCGCGAACGGCAACGCGGACCTGTCGTCGCGCACCGAGAGCCAGGCGGCGTCGTTGCAGGAAACGGCGTCGAGCATGGAGCAGATGACGGCGATGGTCCGCCAGACTGCAGACAACGCGCGCACTGCCAGCGAGCTTGCGGCCGGCGCCGCGAAAATCGCGAACCGCGGCGGCGACATGGTCACGCAGGCCGTCGCGGCGATGAAGGGGATCTCGAACGAATCGGGTCGCATGGTCGAGATCATCGCGACGATCGAGGGCATCGCATTCCAGACCAACATCCTCGCGCTGAATGCTGCGGTTGAGGCAGCACGCGCGGGCGAGCAAGGCCGCGGCTTCGCAGTCGTCGCGAGCGAGGTGCGCAGCCTCGCGCAGCGTAGCGCGACCGCGGCGAAGGAAATTCGCGAGCTGATCAGTCATGCGGTGGGCAGCGTCGGCAGTGGTGCAACGCTGGTCGAAAACACCGGCTCGACGATTGGCGAAGCGCGCGACGCGATCATGCGTGTGACCGGTGTCGTGCAGGAAATCGCTGCGGCCGCGGCGGAACAGAGCGCTGGCATCGACCAGGTGAATCTCGCGGTCACGCAGATGGACAGCATGACGCAGCAGAACGCGGCGCTCGTCGAGCAGGCGGCGGCCGCGGCACAGTCGCTGAAGGAGCAGGCGATGAGTCTGCAACGCGCGGCCGCGGCGTTTCAGGTGGGCGACGCTGACGCTAACGGCGGTGCACAGCTCGCGCCGGCTTCGGCGCAGCACCGCGCAGTGTTCGCGTAAGGACCCGCGCCGCAATCTCGCGGCGAACCTCGCGTTTCATGGCACGTCTGCGCGTTTTTTTGGACCGTCACCTTGCCACCCAATACGGCCGCTCAACGCGTCGTCCGCCAACGACGGCTTTCGATCACACACCAGCCGTTATAAAACTTAGCGGCTCTCGCAACAGCGGCGGTGTTAACCGTTACCGACGGAGGTTAGCGATCGTTGCCTGCATGATCGCAATCACCTTATGCTCGTCCCCAACTCCGGAGAACGCCCGGACTTCACCTGTGCAGACGGTAAGGGTCTTGCCTGCATTCTGTACTCGTCCGATAGCCAGAAAGCGCTTACCAACAGCTGGCCGCAAGAGATTGATTTTGAATTCTGCTGTGACGACTTCAAAGTCAGGCGCTACCTTCGTCAGCGCTGCGTATCCGCATGCGCTGTCTAGAATGCTCGACGTAGCGCCCGCATGGAGATAGCCGTGTTGCTGAGACAGTTGACTTGAAAAAGGTAGGGCGATCTGCACCTCCCCGTCTTTAACGAGGAGAAGCTGTGCGCCAAGTGTAAGCATCAACCCCTGCGCGTTGAAGCTGTTTGCAATTTGCGTGTGAAGATCGGCCATTGTCGTCGGTAAAAGGGCGGTTCGGTGAAGCGATTCGGCGGCACTTAAATCGTATCAACTGCTCTAGCGACGGAGACGCGCGACATTCGCAGTTCCGGTACGAATGGGCCGTTACGTGGCATGCCGCCGATCGCCGGCACCCACAGTCGGGGCAATACATGCGCGCTGCACCCGGCCGTATACCGCCCGGCGACAACACAGCGACGCTGCTCCCCGGATTCGTTGCCTCAAAGCCGACTGTCGCGCCGCGGCGAGAGCATTGGACTCTCCATCCGTCCGCGAGCTGATCAATTTGCGTGACAGGCTGCCCTGCGTCGTGCTGCAAGCCCAGTGTGGCGACAGCAAGTCCGCAATCCGCGGATTTGACCGGCACCGCTCGCGATTGGCGGTGTACGTCGGTGTCGCAGAAGCCGTGAAGCTGCTGCAGCCACGGGCCGAGCGCTTCAGCGGATTGGAGTTGCCAGCAGCAACTCGCGACAAGCTGCTATCTTGCGTGCCCAGTCGTCGATCATTGCAGCGAAGCGCTCGCCAACGAAATCCTCGATCGCCTGTTCGCCCGCAGCGTTCAGCGCGGTGAGCTCGTAGCTCACCCATACTTCGGTGCGCGCCTGGTCGATTGCGACACAACGCACGTCGACAAGGCTGGTGCGCGAGGCCGGTGTGCAGCGTAAGTAGCGCGATCGGTGGGCCTTGCTGTCGAAGTCAGCCAGGGTCCAGATGGTCAGCTCATCACCCTGACCAGTGGTGAACACCATACCGGACTCTGTGCGGCCGTCGCGGGGGTAGACGTAGGTTGGCTTCCAGCCGTCAACCCACAGCTCCTCGCCGGCCGGCGTGAAGAACATGAAGGCTTGGTCGACCGCGGCGTCGACTACGATTCGGTGGCTTGCGTGCAGACGGTGCGCCATGGGTTAATCCTCCATTGATCATATGGTGAGCTGGCCAAGCTGCCATAGCCCGAGTCCAGCCAGCAGCGCGGCTGAGCTTAGGTTGACGGCGCGTTGCCAACGTTCGTCGAAACGGTCGCGCAACTGGCGCACACCGGTAGACAGGATCAACCACCACAGCGACGAGCCCACCAGTACACCGACCACCATCACCCAAGGCGACACCGATGGCGCGCGGCCTGCCAGCGCGCCGAACACCGCCATGAACGACAGGATGGTCGTCGGGTTCGACATCGTCAGCACAAACGTGCCGGCCACGTAGCGCAGTAGCGTCCTGGTCGGCGGGGACGTATGCACCCTGCGCACTGCCCGCTTTGTGGCGATGCGCCAGGCAAGCCATAGCAGGAAGCCGCCACCGAACAGGCCCAGCCATAGCCTCAGGCTCAACAACCAGCCGATCAGTCCGCTGACGCCAAACGCGCCGATGGCGCCGTACACTGCGTCGGCGAATGCCGCCCCCAATCCAGTGGCGAGCCCCGCAGGGCGGCCATGGTCCAACGTGCGTTGGATGGCCAGCAAATCCAATCTGCCCGACGGGCGCGGCGATCGACAGCCCGATGAGTAGCGATTGGCCGAACAGCACGGGTACGGGTGACGACAGGATGAGATCCATGTCGAGAATTATCCGACGGCATCGAAAAGTTGCACAGAATAAAACACCAACCCAAAATCCAATCAACTTTCGATTTTTCAGGTAGAAGCCCGTTATGACCGAAGCACTGCAACTCGACGCCAAAGCCTGGGCGCTGCTGATGGCACTACAGGAGGATGGGCGCGCACCGCTGAAGACCCTGGCCCTTGCCGCTGGGTTGTCGGTGCCTGCCACTGTGGAGCGACTCAAGCGTCTGAAGGACTCCGGCGTGGTGCGCTCTTTGGGTGTCGAACTGGATCCGGTGCAGGCCGGCTACGCCGTGCGCGCCATTGTCGGCATCACCGTGCCGCAGCCCGGCAAGAATAGCTTTCTCGACAAGCTGCGCCGCGCGCCCGAGGTGCTGGAATGCCATCACGTGGCCGGCGCCGATTCCTACATCGTGACCGTGGTGTCCCCCAGCCTTGAGCAACTGGAGCGCTTTCTCGCCTCCATCAACAGCTATGGCGAGACGCGAACCTCGATCGTCTTCTCCACCCCCATTCCGCGTCGCGGCCTGGTGGTGCCGGGCGCGTCACGCTGAGCCTCCAAGGGGCCGCGGCCGATCCGCTTCTCGCGGTCGCGCCGTTGCCGGTTCAAGGGCAACTACCAGAGCAAAGCGGTCGCTTGAATGACTACTCTCCGTCGATAGTGAATGACGGGAACTGGCCGACCGCTGCCTGCTGGCGTTCAAGGCTGGATTGCGTCGCCGCCGAGGATCTGCATCAGAGTCTTCGCGTTACGCTGCCCCTGGTCCTCGTAATTTTTGTTCTCTACACCGACAACCGTTACCGGCGACAACGGAGGACCGTGAACGACCCGTTAGAGACACTCAATGTCGCCGAAAGCAGCCGCTCGACGGCTCGACCACGTCGCCGCGCTACCACAGAGACAGCTAGCGGCGCGGAGAATCATTGGAGCTGCTAGCGCCACCCCATTTGCGCTCCCGACCCGGCAACTCCTGCAGCATAGTCATGAACGCTCGCACCTTCGCGCTCAGAAGCCGGCGCGAATTGTAAAGGGCCCAGATTTCCACGGGCGAGCCCGCCTTTCCCCAACAGGCGAGTCTTCCTGTCGACACATCATGCTCAACCAGCAATCTGGGCAAGAGCGCCGCGCCTACGCCCTCGAGCACCGCGTCACGCACCATCAGCAACGATGACAGCCGCAACACGGGCATCGGCCTGATCGCTATCGCACCACCGTCTTCCGTTCGCATGTGCCATAACGCGCCTGATGGTGCCGCGGCCGACATAACGGCCGGCACCTCCAACCCGGTTGCATCGGGTGCCGGTCTCGAAGGTATCGACATGCCCGGCGCCGCGACCACGAGGCGCTCGTCACCGAGGATGCGCCGTCCCACGAGCTGCTCGCCATGCGCCGGGTCGATACGGATAACGAGGTCGTAGCCGTCCTCCACCGGATCCACGATGCGGTCTTCTGCAATGACCTCAAGTTCGACCTGCGGATAGGCGAGCGCAAAGCGCGCAGCGATCCGGCACAGCACGACATGCGCGAAAACGACAGGCGCGCTGATGCGCAGCCGCCCGCGCGCCACCGGGGCGCGCGAGGCGAGCGCTTCACCCGCCTCCTGAATCTCAGCCATGAGCCCCCGCGTGCGTTCATGGAGTGCAACGCCCTCTTCTGTCAGACGCAGCCTGCGTGAGCCTCGCTCGATCAGCCTGACGCCGAGGCTTTCCTCGAGCTCGGCCACGCGCCGCGAGAGGGTGGCCTTGGGGCGGTCGAGCGCCCGGCTGGCGGGCCCAAAGCCACCGTGCAGTGCAACTGCATTGAAATCGCCGAGCGACGTCAAATCCATGATCGTTCCGTTTACGAGACGAAGTGTATGAATTCTGGCACTTTCGACTATTGAGCGAAACGACTATTGTGTGTCTCACGGGCGGACCCAGCCCATCCACTTCAAGGAGATACCCATGGCAGTCCTCGTTACAGGCAGCACGGGCGTGATCGGTAAGCAGGTTATCGAGCATCTGGGCGGCAGCGGTGCCGAGGTACGCGCGCTGACCCGCACACCGGAGAAAGCGCGATTTTCTGGTGGCGTCACCGCAGTGAAGGGCGACCTGTCCGACGTCGACGCGGTGCGGCAGGCGATGATCGGCGTCAGCACGTTGTTCCTGCTTGCGCCCAACGTCGCGGACGAGCTGACTCAGGCGATGCAGACCCTGAGCGTCGCACGGGAAGCGGGTGTGAAAGGCGTGGTTTATCTGTCGGTGTTCAAGGGCGCCGAATACGTCGACGTGCCGCACTTCACCAGCAAACATACGGTCGAGCGCATGATCGAACACCTCGACCTGCCGGTGACAGTGCTGCGCCCCGCGTATTTCATCCAGAACGACGTCCGGCAGAAAGACCCGCTGCTTTCGCACGGCGTCTACGGCATGCCAATTGGCGCGAAAGGCATTTCCATGGTCGACGTCCGTGATATCGGCGAGGCTGCCGCGCGCGAACTGCTGCGCCGCGAGCGTGGCTCAAACCCGCTGCCGGGCGAGACGTACGAACTCGTCGGTCCTGACGTGATCAATGCGCAAACCGTGGTTTCGATCTGGGCCGAGGCGCTGGGACGTCCCGTCCGCTACTGTGGCGACGACCTCGACGTCCTTGAGCAGCGCCTCAAGTCGGTTGCTCCTGCCTGGCTCGCATACGACATGCGGCTCATGATGGGCCGGTATCAGCAGGACGGCGCGGTCGCGTCCAGCGCGGACGTCGAGCGTCTGGCGACGCTGCTGGGACGGCAACCGAGATCCTATCGGGACTTTGCCGTCGCCATGGCTGCGGCGTGGGCTAAGGACTGACCTGCCAGGATACGCGATCGCGACTTTCAGAGGCTGGCACGCGCGACGGGGGGCTTGACGGGGCCGACCCCTGCTCGCGGGCGTATTCCGCTGCTTATGAAGGCCGCGCGGATATCGACCCAGCGTGACACTCGTGGCTTCAGGGAGCGGACGTCCGTAAATCGTCTCCAGAAGCACGAACGATTCAACGCGTTTCCCGCCGACTTCAGTCAGGGCCTCGCATCCTCTGGCTTGGGGCTCCTGGCATCAGCAAAGCGGCTTTGTACCGCGACGAGTTGGTCATCAGTGGTCGCCACCAGCCACAACCGTGCGTGCTCCGCGATTTGGCGGTTGTGGTCCTTCAACGGGCCCATTGCCGCGGCGGACTTCCAGACCACGGGGCCAATTCGGCTGCTCCTGCCCGACGGCGCACCCACCAGCAGGCAGTATGGCCCAAGAGGAAGCGAGACAAACGGAAGGGCCGGACTAGCGCGCACGCGCCAGTCGATGAACGGCGCCTCGCTGATGAGCAGGGGCGTGGGCAAGCCGTAAAGCACACTGAAATCGTACAGCGCCAATTGCTCGCGCATGCCCGCGTAGATACGTCGGATATCGTCGACAATCGCAGCGCGGATTTCATCCTCGAACATGGGTTCTTGCGCATAGCGTGCGGCGGCCTGCCGGGCGCTCAACTGATATGCGCTGAACAGGCCGAGTTCCATGCAGTCCTGCACTGCGCGCTGGACCTCCACGATAGTGCCGGCCTCCTCGGGCCTGCCTAACTGCGCTGCCCTCAAAAACCGGGCGAGCCCCGCTTCCTGGATCGCAGGACCTTCCACAGGCGCATCGTCGTCAGCATCCTTGTCGAGTGGCACGTGAATGTATTCTTCGGCCGCGAAGCGCGACTTCTTGCCTTCGTCAAACTTGATTTCGCCATCGGAGCAGTCCAGATATCGGGTACCGATTCGGCCATGCTCCCAAACCCAATTTTTCAGGAGCGGGCGTAGCGGATGCAGTCTGTCTTGATTAGCCATCGGAGCCTCCAGGTACCCCAGTATAGATCCACATGACCGCTTGCTAGGCAGTATGACTTCCTGCGGGACAGAGGCTGGCCTGCCGCAACGGAATCAAACGCGGGTTAGCATTGCTGTCAGAGCCGCACGGTGCGGACGTGCCGCACCCGGCGATTTCCGACGCGGAGGCCA